>NZ_JBSFPS010000001.1:0-110415 GCF_053588315.1 Streptosporangium sp. NPDC003464
ACGGCCTCCGGGCCGCAAGCGGCTCGATGACCGCCTGGCGTCGCAGGGCATCCTGTCCATGCTGCACACCGGCATCGCCCGGGAACACCTCCCCCCAGAACTCGGATACGGCTCGGCATGGCCTGCCGGCGTCGGTTGAACGAGCGGAACAAGGCCGGGCTCTGGAAACGCCTGCACGAGGTCCTGGGCGACGTCACCCGGCTCATCCCGCCGCTCCGGGGCGAACTCCTTGGTCAAGGCGTCATGCAGGTCGCGTTCTGAGGCCTCGTCGACCGCCCACGAGTGGTGGGCGACCAGGCGGCACAGCCGCTCGTCGGCGCCCGCCACATCGCGCAGGTGGCGGGCGCCGTCGAGGGGACGCAACCCGGTGTCGACCAGCGTGTCCATCGCTCCGGCTCCGCCCGCTCCTCATCACTGATGATCAGCCCTTGGGGCAGTCCCCGAGTCCTGGCGGTGGGCTTGACCATCCGGACCGCAGTCCTATAACTTGCTCCTATCCGGACCACGGTCCGTTTTTTCCACCCCTGTGCAGGAGGTCACTCGTGTTCAAGAAGGCGACGCTGGTTACCGCGGCAGCGGCACTGGTAGTAATGGCGACGGGAACGGTGAGTTCGTCCGCCGAGGCGCGCCCCGCACGCGCCGTCGACGGGGTCGTCTACCACCATCACAAGGACGGGGGGTCGCCCTGCGAAGGCTTGGACGGATGCACCTTTGTCCAGTTGAAGGGCGACCCGAAGACCGGAGCGTCGGAGGCGATGTTCACCCTCAAGGCCGGCACCCCGTTCTCTCCGCACTGGCACACCAGTCCGGAGCACGTTGTCGGGGTCTCGGGCACCATGCTGTGGCACGTGAAGGGCCGCAAGACGTACCGGGTCGGTGCCGGCGACTACCTGTACTACCCGTCCAAGGCGGTGCACTGGGGCAAGTGCGCGCCGGGCGCCGACTGCGTCTACTACGTGTACGACTCCAAGCCGTACGACTTCCACCCCGGCGAACGCTGAGGTGGCATCGGCGCGTCCGGCCCAGCATGGGCAAGGGGCGAGGCCGGCCCCAGGCGGACGGTGACGGCGGCCTCCAGGCCGGGGAAATAATCATCGAGGGCCTGGTTCGGCTCGCGTCGGAGTCCGCGCTGCTTGAGATGTTTTCCAGCAGCGCGAATGCTTTTCCGACGCCGCACATCGGGAGAGCATCCGGACGGTGCGATTTTGGCGCCGCCAGGTCGGGCCAGATCGCACCGTCCGGATGCTCGCGGAGCGGGACCGCTGCCGACGTTCAGCCGCTGAGCGGTCAGACCCGCTCGGGGCCGTTTGCCGGCTCCCTCAGGTGGGTGAGGGCGACAGCGGCGAGGTCCCCGATCGTCCTGCGCTGCAGGAAGACCGCCACCGGCAGGGTGACGCCGAGGTCGGCCGCGACGCGGTTGCGGAGCTGCACCGCCATCAGGGAATCGAGGCCCAGGCGGTGTGCGCGCTGCGACGGGTCGACCTTCTCCGGGGGAAGCTGGACGACGGCCGCGACCTGCGCACACAGGTAGGCGGTGATGAGCCGCAGGGCCTCCTCGCCGTCGTCGGCGAGCATGTCCGGCGTCAGAACGGGTCCCATCTCCTCCCTCACAGCCCCCTCTTCGACCAGCTCCCGGAGCAGGGGGGAGCCACGCAGGGCGGGGAAGTGACGGGTCCACGCGGTGGGGTCGAACGACATGACCGATGCCTGGGCCGGCGGGGCGGAGAGCAGGCGGTCGAGGATCGTCAGCGCCTCGGCGGGAGCGAATCCGGCGAATCCTCGCTCGTCCAGTCGGAGATCGTTGCTCGCCTTGGCGACCTGTCCCGTCGCGGCCCACCCACCAGGACGACGTCCCGCGCGCCGTGCCCGACGAGCCACTCCGCCGTGAGCAGCCCGACCCCGCCGAAGCCGCCGGCGATCAGATAGGTCCCGTCGGACCGTACGGAGACCGGACGCGCGGGGGGAAGCGGACGGCGACGGAGCCGGCTCGTGTACCTGCGGCCGTGCCGCAGGGCGATCTCGGTCTCCGGACCGTCGTGCGCGATCTCGGCCAGGAGGGCACAGACCGTGGCGGGATCCGGGTCGGCAGGAAGGTCGACAAGCGAGCAGCGCAGCTCGGGGTGCTCATAGGGGATCACTCGGCCGAGGCCCCACACGGCGGTCTGCGCGGGGTCGACGTGGTCGTCGCCGTCCGGGGACTGGGCGGCGGTGGTGACCAGCCAAAGGCGGACGGCTCGGGCGACGGCTTCGACACACACTCCCCGGCTGTAGGGCCGCGAGGCCGGGGACAGTCCGGCAATGAAGATCTTTCAGGGTCGTGGACGTGCGTCGTGCAACGGCAGACGTCACGGTGCGACGGCTTCGTTGCCTGGCCGGCCAGCAGGGAGTACGGGTGGAGTTCCGGGTTCTCGGTCCTGTGGAGGTCTACGACGACAACGGCAGGCGTGTCGGCCTGGGCGGGCCACGGCAGCGGGCCGTGCTGGCCCATTGCGGCCGACTTGTGATCAGAGACACCACCGGCTCAAGCGGCACGCCAACGGCGCCGGACAGGTTGAGGTTCCCCCTTCGGCGTGGACACCCCTGACGATGGATCTTGCCGTCGAAGTACGGCGACGAGTTCAAGAAGGACGCGGTGTGGCTGGCCCGCGAGTCGGGCGCTGTGCGGATGTGGCGCGGAGCCGGTATGAACCGCGAGAGACCTTGCCGGTGTGGGTGCGCGAGGCCGAGCAGGCCGATGCGTCTGCTGACGGTCCGTACCGAGCTGGACGGGCAGGTCCGCTCGGTAGCGGCGGAGCTGGATGCGGATCGGCCGAGCCGGCCGGCGGGGCTGCGTGGACCGGCTGCCGGGCAAGATCGGTATCGGCTACGACCGCGCCTACGCCGGCCTGCTCCGCGGAGCGTGCTTCGCCGCGAGCCGCCCACCTCGCGGCCGGTAGCCTTCTGAGTGAAGGATGGCCACGGAAGAGGTGGAGGGGCTGACGGGTGCGGCTCGGCAACCTGGAACGTTCGATCATGGAAGCGTTGTGGAACCACCCCGAGGGCATGCTCGCCCAGGACCTGGCCAACGCCCTGCCTTCGACGCCCGCGGTCACGACCGTGCTGACCGTGCTGGTGCGGCTGTCGCGCAAGGGACTGGTCATGCGCGAGCGCGTCGGCCGGGCCCACCTGTACCGCGCGGCCGGCGGCAAGGACGTCTTCGTCGCCGAGGCCATGCGTGAGGTGCTCGATGGCGCCGGCGACGTGGAGGCCGCGGTCAGCCGTTTCGTCGGCAGCGTGTCGCCGCAGGTGGCCGCCGCGCTGCGCGAGGCGCTCAACAGCCGGGATCTGGGCGAGGCGCCGTGACCGTCTGGCTGATCGCCGCGGCTGTGGCGTTGGTCCCGCTGCTGCTGGGCGGCCGGGCGGCCGAGCGGCTGGCCGGGGCCCGATGGACGCATCGCTGTCCTCGCGCCGCCTTGGTCATGTGGCAGGCGATCGGGCTGGCCGGTGGGCTGGGCGCGATCGGCATCGGCCTGGTGGCCGCGGTGGCGCCGCTCGCCGCGGTGTTCCCGCACGGCGCGCACACTCTGTTCCGGCAGCTCGTCGAGGGCCGGGGCCTGGACGGTCTGGGGCCGGCGCACGTCGCCGCGCTCGTGTGGAGCGTCGGCCTGATCGGCTGGCTGGCGCTGCACACGGTGCGGGCCGCGCTGGGCACGGTCCGGGCCCAGCGCCGGCAGCGGCTGCTGGTGGACGTCGTGGCCGACCCGTGCGTGCTGCGTGATGCCTACGTGCTGCCCGGTGAGCGGCCGGTGGCCTACTGCATTCCCGGCCGCCGCGCCCGCATCGTGCTCAGCGCGGGGGCGGTGGAACTCTTGGGCGCCGAGGAGCTCGAGGCGGTGCTCGGTCACGAACGGGCGCACGCCGCGGGCCGTCACGACCTGCTGCTGCTCCCGTTCCTGGCGCTCGCGCAGGCGTTTCCCTGGCTTCCCGCCGCGGGCACGGCCCGTCAGGTCGTCCCCGTGCTGCTGGAGATGCTGGCCGATGACCGGGCCCGCCGGGCGCACGGCGAACTGCCGCTGGCCCGCGCGCTGGTGCGGATGGCCGCCACCGCGACCGGCCCCGCCCCGGCGGGCGGTCTGGCCCTGGCCGACACCGCGGTCGTCCATCGTCTGGAGCGGTTGATCAGCGGTCCGCAGCGGCAACCGCGCTGGGTGCCTGCCGCGGCCTACTGCGCCGCGGGCCTGCTGCTGAGTGGGCCGGCGGCCGTACTGGTCGCGCCCGTGCTGTGCATCACCATCTGGCGGATCTGAGACCTCGGGCCGCCGCGCGCTGCGGGCGGCCCGTCAGGAGCCCGTCGGCGACAGGCGGCCCAGGTCGTGCCGGTGCGGCGGCGGTGGATCAGCGCCCGCACCCCGAAGGCGCACGTCCCCAGAAACCGGGTAGCTGATCGAAGAGACCCACGTCGTGAGCACGGTCGGCCTTCCGTGCGCAGTGATGGGCGCTGCCGCGTGCAGGACAGCGGACGGCGACAGGTCCGCGGTGCCGCGCGCTCCGCCGGCGGGCGGGCGGTGGAGATTTACGCTAACTTCTACACGCGATAGAAGTTCGATGGCCGCGGCCTCCCCGCAACGTCCTGTCCCGGCGTCGTGCCGTGTTTCGGGCGGGACGGTCT
Organism: Streptosporangium sp. NPDC003464; assembly: GCF_053588315.1. Lineage (NCBI taxonomy): Bacteria > Bacillati > Actinomycetota > Actinomycetes > Streptosporangiales > Streptosporangiaceae > Streptosporangium > Streptosporangium sp. NPDC003464. The sequence continues at coordinate 4,649 of NZ_JBSFPS010000001.1, forward strand.
GGGAGCGCGGGCGTCCTCAGGCAGTGACGGCCGAAGGCGCCGGCCGGCCCGGCCGGCACCGGTGAAGGGAATTCATGTGGTACGGCGATCACCCGGATCGCGATGGGCTCACCCCGTGCGCACCAGCGCCGTCGCGCTGGTCGTGATCGGCCTGTGCGGAGGTGTCGCGGGATCCGGGAACGCCGCGCCCCGGCCCGACGCCGAGCAGTTGCGCCGCCAACTGGCCGGCCTGCAGAAGGAGTACGACGCCTTCATTGCCGGCTACAACGCCAATCGCATCGCGCTGGGCGACGCCCGAAACGCCGAGAAGGTCGCCGCGACGCGCCTGGGCCAGGCGCAGCGCGACTACGAGGCGGCGCGGACACGTGTCGCCGAGACGGCGCGGCTGAGATACCAGGCAACCCCGTTCGGCACCGGAACGCCCCTGCTCGCGGCGGGCGATCCGCACGCCTCCATCCACGCCGCGGCGCTCCTGCAGCAGAAGGCCGATGGGCAGAGCGAGAATCTCAGGCGATTCGAGGAGGTGCGCGATACCCGCCGCCTGGCCCGCGAGTCGGCGGCCCGCCGGGCGCGCGAGCTTCGCGAGAGGGCCGAGGAGGTCGGCCGGGAGAAGCGGACCGCCGAAAGGCTCATCGCGAAGATCGAAGGCACGCTCGAACAGATCGTTCCGACTCCTGGCCTGCGCAGACCGGATGGCACCTGGCTGCCCGAGATCCCGGGAGGGCCGGACAACATCACCCCCCGGCTGCGCCTGCTGCGCACCCAGGCCGAGAGCCGGTTCGACATCCCCAGCGGCATCGGCTGCTACCGCACGCGCCAGGACGGAGGCGAGCATCCTCAGGGCCGGGCCTGCGACTTCATGATCACCCGCGGCGGGACATGGCCGTCGCCCGCGCAGGTCGCGTTAGGCGATCGGCTGGCGGCGTGGGCGATCGAGAACGCCCGGCGGCTGGGGGTCAAGTATGTGATCTACCGGCAGCGGATCTGGCAGGGCGGCGGCTGGCGGGCCATGTCCGACCGTGGCAGCATCACCGAGAACCACCAGGATCATGTTCATATCTCGATGTTCTAGGCCATGCCGTCCCACCGGCCGGGTGGGCAGGCGGGATCGGCCGGTCCGCGACGGTCGTCATGCGCCGGCCCCGTCGTACGGCGTCGCCGGCGCGAGAGCCTCATGCCGCAGGAGATGCCGACATGGGCCTACTCGGCGGGATCCACCTCGTGCACGTCGTGATGGTCGGGATCGACGGCGAGCGCGACGTGGACCAGATCCTCGATGGCGTGGGCGAGGCGCTGGTCGGACAGCTCGTAGCGGGTCTGGCGCCCCTCGGGCACCGCGACGACCAGGCCGCAGCCTCGCAGGCACGCCAGGTGGTTGGAGACGTTCTGGCGCGTCAGCCCGAGATCGGCGGCCAGGCGTGCCGGGTAGGCGGGTCCTTGGAGGAGGGCGATGAGGATTCGGCAGCGGTTGGAGTCGGCCAGCGCTCGCCCGATCCGGGCCATCGCGTCCAGGCGCGTCGTGGCGGTGAACATGATAACCACAGTACATCATTTGCTGTATATACAGTGAATGCTGTATATACAGCAAGTACTGTACTGAATGGAGAGGGCGCATCATGGGATACGGGCACGGACATGGACACGGGCACACGGAACCGACCGCGGCCGCGGCGCACCGCGGCCGCCTGGCGATTGTGTTGCTGCTGACCACCGGTGTGCTCGTCGTCGAGGCCGTGGGGGCGGTGCTGTCGGGCAGCCTGGCCCTGCTCGCCGACGCCGGGCACATGGCCACCGACGCGGCCGGTGTCGCCCTGGCCCTGTTCGCCATCTGGGTGGCGGGCAAGCCGGCCAGCGCTCAGCGGACCTTCGGCTACCAGCGGGCGGAGATCCTCGCCGCCGCGATCAACGCGGTCGTGCTGCTCGCCCTGAGCGCCTACATCCTGTACGAGGCCGTGCGGCGCTTCACCGATCCCGAGCCGGTCGGCGGGACGGTGATGCTGGTGGCCGCGGTGGCGGGCCTGGTCGCCAATGCGATCGGGCTGTGGCTGCTGCGCCGGGGCCAGGCCGAGAGCCTCAACCTGCGGGGCGCCTACCTGGAGGTCCTCGGCGACCTGCTGGGGTCGGTCGCGGTGATCGTCGCGGCGGTCGTCATCGCGCTCACCGGCTGGACGACGGTGGACCCGATCGTCTCCGTGGTCATCGCCCTGCTGATCGTGCCGCGCACCTGGAGTCTGCTGCGCGAGGCCGTGAACATCCTGCTGGAGGCCGCTCCCAAGGGCGTCGACCTGGAGGAGGTCCGCCGGCATCTGATGGAGGCGCCGGGCGTCCTCGACGTGCACGACCTGCACGCCTGGACCATCACCTCCGGCGTTCCCGTCATGTCGGCCCATGTCGTGGTGGAAGAGCGGGTGCTGGCCGACGGCGCCTTCGGCCAGGTGCTGGACCGGCTGCATGAGTGCCTTGCCGGCCACTTCGACGTCGAGCACTCCACGCTGCAACTGGAGCCCGCCGGGCACGCCGGCCACGAAGGCGCCCGGCACCGCTGAGAGGACCGGTCGCGGCCCCTTACGACTCTCATATCCGGCGTAGGGTAGAACTTCTACACTACGTAGAAATAAGGGAGTCAGATGAGCGGCGACGCACGCGCGACAATCAAGCAACGACTCGCCACGGTGCGGGCCCAGCAGCGCAGGCGCACGATCGCCGTCACCGGCGCCGCGGTGGTCGTCTTCGGCGGGATCACCGCGGCGGCGACGGTACTGATCCTCCAGGAACGCTCCCGCTCATCGCTGGACGCGGTGCAGACCATCGCCGTCACCCAGCGCGAACACACCACGGGTCCGGTGACGTACCCGCAGAGCCCGCCGGTCGGTGGCGATCACGACCCCGCCTGGCAGAACTGCGGCATCTACCGCCGGCCGCTGCGCGCCGAGAACGTCGTGCACGCCCAGGAGCACGGGGCGGTGTGGATCACCTACCGGCCGGACCTGCCCCGGGACCAGGTCGAAGAACTGCTGGCGCTGACGCGGGGCCGCGACTACGTCATCGTCTCGCCCTTCCCCGGCCTGGCCGCCCCTGTGGTGGCCAGCGCCTGGACCAAGCAACTGACGCTGGACGGCGTCGACGATCCGCGTCTGCCGGCGTTCCTGCGCGCCCACATCCAAGGCCCGGCCACCCCCGAGCCCGGCGCCTCCTGCTCCGGCGGCATCGGGGAACCCTCCGCATGATCCGGCTGCCGCGTCCGCCCCGGCGGTGAACCTTCTGTTCGACCGCCCGGCTACCGAGCCGTTCACCGTCGAGGACCTCCTGGGCGAACTCGTTGACGGCCAACCGCCCCTCGGGCGGCAGGCGACATACGGATTGCCCCTCGGGCGGCAGGCGACATACGGACGCGGCCGGTTCCCCCTCGGCGCCGCCCGAAAAGCCTCCCACCGACTCAAGGATCGATGGCCATGTCCCTGCGCTGGGCCCGTTACCTTCTCGGCCCGCTGGTGGCCGCCATCGCCGCGCTCGTCATCGGCATGATCGTCGGCGGGACGGCGTCCTCCGAGGCGGTCGCGGGCCTGCCGGAGGCGGGCGCCGTCACACGGTGGGGGCTGCCCGCCGCCAAGCTGCTGGCCGACCTCGCGGTGGTGGCCACCGCCGGCGCCCTGCTCACCGCCACCGCGCTGCTGCCCTCCGACAGGGGCATGCTGTCGACTGAGGCGCTGCGGTACGTCCACGCGGCCTCCTGGAGCGCGCTGATCTGGGCGGCGGCGACCGCGGTGACGCTGCTGCTCACCCTGTCCGACATACTCGCCGTCCCACCCGGCCGGCTTCTCGGCGCGGAGGCCGTCAGCTTCATCAGCTCCATCCCGCAAGGCAGTGCCCTGTTCCTGGTCACCCTGCTGGCCATGAGCGTCGCCCTGTTCACCCGCGGCATGATCACGGTGAACGCCGCGGCCGCCTCACTGGTCCTCACCCTGGCCGCCCTGCTCCCTCCGCTGCTCACCGGCCACTCGGCGAGCTCACCCAACCACTCGATGGCGATCACCGGTCTGAGCGTGCACGTGGTGGCGCTCGCGCTGTGGGTCGGAGGCCTGGCCGTCGTGACCGTCCACGCGCTGCGGCGCGGAGCCCAGCCGGCCACCATCGTGCAGCGTTTCTCCACGATGGCGCTGTGGTGTTACGCCGCGGTCGCCGTCAGCGGCCTCGCCGGCGCGGCCGCCCGGTTGACCGACGATGACGGCGGCCGATCCTGCCGGCCAGCTTCCCGCCACCCCCATCTTCTACGTCTGGTAGAAGATGGGGGGTGAGTGCCACATCAAGCACCGGCTGGAGCAGGACATGACGACGAACTTGAAGATAACCCTCGCTATCGCCGCGGTCATGGCCGCGATCGTCGCGGCGGTGGCGATATCGGGCGGCAACGGCGCCCGGACCACCGCACCCGCGGCCGGCGCCCCCTCCCCGCAACAAGCTCCCGCCGAGCTGCTGGTGCGTGAGGACAGCCACACCCTGTCCAAGGCGGCCAACGGCAAGGTCATGCTCGTGGAGTTCCTGGACTTCGAATGCGAGGCCTGCGGCGCGACCTTCCCGCACATGGAACGCATCCGCGCCGAGTACGACGGACGGATCACCTTCGCGGTCCGCTACTTCCCGCTGCCCGGCCACCGCAACGGCGAGCTCGCCGCCCGCGTCGCCGAGGCAGCCGGAGAACAGGGCAAATTCGAGGCCATGTACGCCAAGCTGTTCGAGACCCAGAAGCAGTGGGGTGAGGCATCGGAGTCCAAGGAGGCGTTCTTCCTCGGCCTGGCCGAACAGCTGGGCCTGGACATGACCGCCTTCCGCGCCGACCTCGCGGCACCCGCGACCGCGCAGCGGGTGAAGAAGGACCAGGATGACGGCCTGGCCCTCGGCGTCCAGGGCACCCCCACGATCTTCTTCAACGGCGCCCGGCTGACCGAGGCGCCCAGCTACGACAACCTGAAGGCCAAGATCGAGGCGGCGCTCGCGTCATGACCACCGCCGCCACCGACCGGCATGCGGCCGCTGCCGCGGTCACGTCCTCGTCGATCATCACCAGGTCGCTGCCGTCCGTGCTGACGGCCGGTGGCGGCCTCGGCGTCCTGGCGGCGTTCGCGCTGACGGTCGAACGCCTGCGCCTGGCCGCCGATCCCGCCTATGTGCCCACCTGCAGCATCAACCCGGTCCTGAGCTGCGGATCGGTCATGAGAACCGCGCAGGCCTCCGTCTTCGGCTTTCCCAACCCCCTGCTGGGCATCGCGGCGTTCTCCGTCGTCACGACCGTGGGCATGGCCCTGCTGGCCGGGGCCCGCCTGAGACCCTGGTTCTGGTACGGCCTGCAGGTCGGTGTCCTGGCCGGCGTCGTCTTCGTGCACTGGCTGATCTACCAGAGCCTGTACGTGATCGGCGCCCTGTGCCCGTACTGCATGCTCGTGTGGATCGCAACGATCCCCGTCTTCTGGTACGTCACCCTCGCCAACCTGCACGCCGGCCGGATCCGGTTGCCCCGCGGCGCGCGCCGCCTCGCCGCGGGGGCGATCCGGTATCACACGACCGTGATCATGCTGTGGGCACTCGCCATCGGCGGTCTCATCCTGTGGCGCTTCTGGTCCTACTGGATCACACTGCTCTGAGGTCCGGTCACCGGCCCGGACGCCGCCGCCGGCCGGCGGCGATGCCGACCCCGGCCATGATCGCGGCCAGCCCGATGGCCACCCACACGAACACCGACGGTCCACCCCGTGCCGGGCTGCCGGTCTCGTCCGCCTGCGGCTGCGCGACCGGCTCCGTGGGCTGGATGACCGGCGCCGCGGAGGCCGACGCGTCCGCGTCGGACGCTTCCGCGACGGTCGAGCCCGAACTCGGTGCGGCGGTGGGCGTGGAGGAGGCGATCACGGTGAAGGGAATCTCGCCGGTGCGGGAGTGGCCGTCGGAGGAGACCACCCGAAAACCGATCGTGTACGTACCCGCGGGAAGCGGCCCCGACAGCTTCTGGATGACCTTCTTGCCCCGCAGGTCGGCCTGTCCGGACTGGAACAGCTTGCCGGCGGCGTTCACCACGGCCACCTTCGGGAAGGTCACCTCCCGGTTGAACTCCAAGGTCACTTCGCTGATGTCGGTGACCCTGGCGTCCTTGGCCGGGCTGCTCGACTTCAGCACATCATGTGCCTGAGCCGCCGTCATCGGCCACAGCGCTGCGGTGAAGGCGGCAAGCAAGATCACTGATCTGCGCAGAAACATGAACTGGACTCTCTTCCGAAGAGGGTACGGTCGCCTGCGCCACGTCAGGCGCACGGGTGATCACATTCACTCGGGCGGCGAGTCGCCACCCGGCAACTTCCGCTCGGCGTGCTCGGCCGCCTTGGCGCGCGCCTCGCTGCACGTCGACCAGACGGCTCCGGTGACGGAAGCACCGCCGGCCATCAGCGGCGGAACGAGTGCGGACCCGATCTCGAACATGAAGCGACCCCTCAGGCGTCAGGCTGACCGCATCGAACTTCTACATTATGTCGAAGATGGCTGTCGGCCGTACCGCCGATACCCCCGGCTCGGCATCCCGCTCGGTCCTTGCACAGTCACTGCTTCCGGGCCTTCGACCTCCGCGGGTGACCCGGGACCCCGACGAGACCGGCCCGCCCTCCGGACGGAGGGCGGGCCGGTCGGTGAACCGCTAGCGCAGCGGGAAGACCCGGGTGCTGGTCTGCTTGACCCGGTTGCCCGCCTCGTCCCACGCCTCGGCCCTCAGGCTGACCGCGCCGGTGGTGGCGCGCAAGGCGGGATACTTGACACTGGCCGTGTACAGGCCGCCCGGACCGCGCTTGAGCGTGACGGGCTGCCAGGTGGCGCCGTCGTCGGTGCTCGCCCACAGCTTCAGCCCGGCGATCTTCGGCATCCTCGCCGTCGACCGCGAATGGTAGGCCTCGACCTGGAAGGTGTGCTTGCGCCCCGCCGCCACGGCGTTGCCGGGGTCACCGCCCAGCGCGTAGCTGACGAACACCGCCGGCGTGGGCCTGCAGTGCTCGCCGGCCCCCTCGACGAACCACGAGGTGCAGGCGGCGCCGGGCTGGACCACGTCCTTCGCGGGTGGCCCGGTGAAGGTCCACTCCACGTCGTTCGTGGCGCTCTTGGCCGTCAGCCGGTAGACGCCCGCGGAGGCCGGCAGGGTGAACCGCGGCGCGTTGCCCGCCAGCGGCTCGACCCCCTGGCGCGGGATCTCCTTGCCGTCGCGGTACAGGCGCGTCTCGTACACCGGGGTGAACATCTGCTCGGTCGACCAGTAGTCGTCGCTGTCGACGCGGGAGTCTCCGACGCCGGAGACCTCGGAGAAGTCGGCCCACAGCTTGTCGCCCTGCACGCAGATCGCGCAGCTGATTCCCAGCCCCTGTTCCTTGAGCACCCCGGCCTCCGGGTCGGGCAGCGCGGCCGCCGCGTCGGGCACCGTCCCGGCGCCAGGCGTGCCGGGCGCGAACCACACCTGCCCGGTACGGCCCGGCCGCTTGTAGACCTCCGTCAGGTAACGGCTGTGCACGCCGTTGGTGCCCTTGGGGTCGGGCGCCATGCCGCGGATGTGCACGACGGAGGGGTCGGTGGGCCAGACGTACTCCGTGCGGACCTGCGGCGCGATGCCGGCGACGTCGGAGTCGGAGGGCGAGACGCTCCAGCGCTGGGCGTCGTCCTGCTTGTAGGCGAAGGTCCACTCCCAGTAGCCGCCCGTCCTGGGCGCGCGGATGTCCAGATCGACGCGGGCGACGTCCCGCTCGCGCACCGTGTAGTGCATCGACGAGGGGATACGCCCCTCCTCGTACGGCGAGAGCGCGTAGGTGTAGGGCGAGTGCGGCGTGCCCGTCACCCGGATGGTGAGCGGGCCGCGCCTGGCCTGCTCACGCAGCGCGAGACCCTCCTTGGTGGACAGGTACGCGTTGGCGATGCCGAGCGGCTTGGGGTCGCCCGTGAACGGCTTCTGCCAGATCGGCAGCGGGATGGGGCAGCCAGAGTCCTGCGTAGGGTAGATCACCAGGCCGGCAGCGCCGGCGTCCCTGACGGCGCCGATGCGCTCGATCTGCACGCCGCAGCTCGGGTTGCCGAGGAAGTCGACCGTGCCCTCGGCCGCCATCAGGACGAGCCTGCCGCGCAGGTCGCGCCCGGCGAGTTCCTCGGGGGTGCCCTGGCCGACGTCGGTCAGGAGCAGGTCCTTGGTCCCGGTGAACGGCGTCCAGCCGGGGTGGTGGTTGACCTCTCCCTGCCAGTGGAGGTTCGCCGCCGGGTTCAGCTCCATCTCGCCCCGGCCGCGCACGCTCATGGCGATCTCGGACTGCCCGAGCGTCCACTGCGTGGCGAAGCGGAAGGCGCCCTTGGTGACCTTCTCGGTCGGCAGCACCCACAGCTTGCCCCAGGAGCCGATCGGCACCGTCTGCAGCACCGACCCGGCGAAGACCTCGCCCTTGGCGTTCGTGCGCTGGTAGAAGCTGGTGAACGCGTTGTTCAGCGGCTCGGCCGGCCGGGGCGTGCTGAAGCGGACCTGGCTGGCCTTCCTGGCGTCCATCGTGATCTCGGTGTCGCCCGTGATGGTGAGCTCGGGGTCGAACAGCCAGACCCGGTTGCTCCTGCTGTCGGCGTCGGTCCACTCCATCACCTGCAGGACGCTGACCGTCCCGGCCGGGACACGGGTGACCACGACGCCCTCGTCGACGATCAGGTGCGGGCTCAGGTGGCCCTTGCGTCCTTCGAGGTCCACGACGTCCTGGGCGAAGGGGGTGCGCGGCTTGCCGTCGCGGCCCAGGGTGCGGATGGTCAGCTGGTAGGTCGGGGCCTCCCGCACCGCGCCCGCCGGGGTGGTCAGGCGCACGCCGTCGGCCTGCGCGGTGACCGCGCCGCTGTAGGTGCCGAGTTCAAGGCCCTGGGTGACGAGCGTGACGGTGGTGGCGGCCGTGCCCTTGGCCGGGACGGTGAGCGTGGCGTCGGCCGTGCTCAGCCGGTTCTCGCCCATGGCCGCCGTGAGCGTGAGGGTGACCGGCCGGTCGCCGAGGTTGGTGTAGGCCAGCTCGCGGGTCAGCGGCTTGCCGGAATCGTCCAGCAGGCCGAAGTCGAGGTTCGGCGTGGTGGCGAAGACGGTCTGCGAGACCGCGCGGGCGACGTCGAGCCGGCCGGCGCCGCGCTGGTAGACGGTCCCGCCGACGTCCTTGACCGTCGACATCAGCGCGGCCTTGAGCTGCTGCGGCGTCCAGTCCGGGTGCGCCTGCGCGACGATCGCCGCGGCGCCCGCCACGTGCGGCGTGGCCATCGAGGTGCCGGACGCCTTGGTGTAGCGGTCGTCGACCGGACTGCCCATCGTGGTGCCGGTGGCACGCGCGGCGGCGATGTCGACGCCGGGCGCGGTGATGTCCGGCTTCAGCGCGGCGTCGCCGACGCGCGGCCCCTGGCTGGAGAACCAGGCCTGCTGGTCGGCCTTGTCGACGGCGGCCACGGTCAGCGCCGCGTCGGCGGTGCCGGGCGTGGAGACGCTCTCGGGCGTGCCGTTGTTGCCCGCGGCGATGACGAACAGCGCGCCGGTGGCGGCGGTCAGGCCGTTGACCGCCTGGCTCATCGGGTCGGTGCCGTCGGTCGCGTTCGCGCCCAGGCTCAGGCTGACCACCTTGGCGCCGCTCGCGGTGGCCCACTCCATGGCGTCGATGATCCCCGACTCCGAGCCGCGGCCGGAGCTGTCCAGGACCTTGCCGACCAGGAGCCGCGCGCCCGGCGCGACGCCTCTGTTCGCGCCGCCCGAGGCGGCGCCGCTGCCCGCGACGGTGGAGGCGACGTGGGTGCCGTGACCGTGGCCGTCCTGCGCGCTCTCGTCCGGTACGAACGAGCGCGCCTCGGCGATCTTCCCGGCCAGGTCGGGATGGGCGGCGTCGACGCCGGTGTCCAGGACGGCGACGGTCACGCCCGTGCCGTCGTGCCCGCCCTTCCACGCCTCCGGCGCCCCGATCTGCGGGACGCTCTCCGACAGGTCGGCCTCGACCTTGCGGTCCAGCCAGACCTTGCCGACGCCGCCGCGCAGCCCGGCCCTGCCCCTGGCGTCCGGCTCGGCGTGCAGCGCGGCCCAGAAGGCGCCCGCCTCACCCTTGGCGACGTCGAGTGCGGCACCGTTGACGCTCTCCAGCGTCGCGGTGGGCACGCTGGCCGGGATGGCGTCGGCCGAGCTCTTGGCGGCGGCGAAACCCTTCGGGTACTGCACGATGACGGGCAGCCGCTCGGTCTCGGCGTCGGTGTAGCCGTTCTCGGCCAGGTACTTGACGTTGAACAGCTCGCGGTCCAGGGTGCCCGACTGGATCGCGGGGAAGGCGTCGTCGGGCAGGACGTAGACGCCGTCCGGGCCCGACCGTACGAACAGTGAGGGGAAACGGCCGTCCGACCTGGGCCCGCCACCCTGCCCGATCGCGTAGCGACCGCCGCCGGTGTCGGTCAGCGTGACCTTGTCGCCGGTGATCAGCGTGACGGTGTGCGGTCCCTTGCCCACGCCCTTGAGGGTGAGCGGCTGGTACGGCTGCGCCTGGGGAGCCGGGGGCAGCGCCTGCGCCGTCGCGGGAGGCTGGACCGCCAGCGTGGCGGTGACCAGCGCGAGAGCCGAGGTGAGCGCGAGCGAGCCGCGCCGGAGCCGGCTCACGCCGCTCCTCTCGGTGGGGTGTTCATGCTCATGAGGGGTGTTTCGCCTTTCAGGGGGTGGTCAGAGCGGCTCGAAGCCGTCCGGTGGCTGGATCTCCTCCGTGCCGGGGTCCTCGGACACCTGCTGCGCGCTCGCGGGCTCGTCCGGCTGGAGCTCGGGCCGCGGTGGATCGGGCACGCGATCGGTGCGTGCGGGCGTGTCTTCGGGCATGGGGAAAGAGTCGCGCGCACCCCGTGAATGGGGATATGGGGCGAGCATGGGGTGAACACCCCAATTTCAGGATCAGGAACCTGGGGTGCCTCCCAAGTGACGCCCCAGTTCGGTGCGCGAGCGCGCGCCCAGCTTGCGCATGGCCACGCCCAGGTGCTTGTCGACCGTCTTCGGCGACAGGAACATCTGCCGGGCGATCTCCTGGTTGGTCAGCCCCTTCGCGGCGAGCCTGGCGACCTGCGACTGCCGGGCGGACAGGCCCTCCGCCCCGCCGTCCTGGCCCGGCCGTATCCGGCTGGTGGGGCGCAGGCCCCAGCGGCGGCCGAGCTGGGTGGCCCGGTCGAGGTCCCAGCGGGCCTCCAGCCGGGTGTACGCCTCGATGGCCCGCGTCAGCGCGGGTCCGGCCCCCGGGTCGCCGAGCGCGGACAGGCAGGCGGCCTGCTGCTCGACGGCCTGGGCCGCGTCGTAGAGCGCGGGCAGCTCCGCGTAGGCCGCGGCCGCCTCCCCGTACCGCTCGGCGGCCCGCGCCCACCGCCCGGCGTGCGCGTCCAGATGCCCGTACGCCTGCGCCAGGGCCGGTACGGCCAGCGGCGCGTCCATGCCACGTAACCGGGTCTCGTAGCGGCAGACCAGCTCGGCGGCCTCCCGCTGCCGGCCGGCGGACAGCAGCGCCTCCGTCACCGCGGCCACGGCCCGCACCCCTATCGGCCACAGGTCCCTGGCCTCCCACCCGGCGATCACGTCGGCCGTCTCCGCGAGCGCCGCCCCGGCTCCGTCGCCGGCGGAGGCGAGCCGCAACAGCGTGGTCACCGGAGCGGCCGCCATGTCGAGGTCGCCCCGCACCCGCAGGTCGCGGATCACTCCGGCGAGCATGGTCCGCGCGGCGTCGAGCCGGCTGGGCGCCGGAGCCAGGCAGGCCGCGATGAGGTCGACGTGAAGGCGTTCATGCGGGCGGTTGTCGCACTGCTCGCGCAGCTCGGTGAGCTCCTCGCGCAGCCCGTCCCACGCGCCGCCGTAGTAGCGCGCCAGTGCCAGGCTGGCGCGTAGCGAGAGATCGTCCCGGGCGGAGCCGCTCGCCCCGCGACCGGCGTCGAGGGCCGCCTCCAGCAGCCGCGTCGCCACCCGGTGGTGTCCCGCGTCGACGGCGGTGCCGCCGATGGACCTGTAGGCACCGACCTCCCGGCGGCCGACCGGACGGCCGCCGGTCTCCTCCAGGATCCGCTCGGTCAGCGCCCACCAGCGAGGGTCGCCCGAGCTCACGAAGATCATCGCGACCTTGCCGAGCACGAACACCCTCGGCCCCGGCTCGCCGTCGGCGGGTACGGTCTCCAGGGCGCGTTCCAGCCAGGGCAGGCGCTCGGCGAACGGCACGTCCGTCGTGGTCGGCACGCCCATGCCGACCATGGCCCAGGCGGCCAGCTCCGGCCGCTCCGCCAGGTCGGGTACCGCGTCCGCGAACGCCTGCCGTACCCGTAGATCGTCGACCCTGATGGTGTCGAGGTACAGGGCGAGCAGGATGCGCAGTTCCCCGCGCAGGCTCCGGGGCAGGTCGTGGCTCAGCGCCTCCTCGAGCATCTCGCCGATGGCGGGGATGCGCAGCGTGTAGGTGGCGGCCCAGCCGAGGCGGATGGTCAGCTCGGCCCGCCGTACCGGATCGAGACCGGCGTGCCGGAGCACCTCCTCCAGCAGGCGCGCGGCCTCGGCGTCGTTGCCCAGCCCCACCGCGTGCTCGGCCGCCGCGACCGCCGCCGCCACCCACTCGTCCGGACGGCCCGCGTGACGCAGGTGGTGGGCGACCTGCCCGAGCGGGATCGGCCGCAGGGTGCGGATCGCCACGGCCGCGGCGGCGTGCAGCGCCTGGCGGCGTCCGAGCGTGACGCCCTCGTAGACGGCTTCGGCGGCCAGCACGTGGCGGAAGGCCACGAGGCCGCCCTGCTCGGTGAGCAGTCCGGAGTCGAGCGCCTCGTCCAGCGCCTCGGTGCCGCTCACCCCTGCCACCTCGACGAGCATCGCGGCGGGCACGGCCAGCCGCAGTACGGCGGCCGCCTCCGTGACCGCCCGCGCGCCGGCCGGCATCCTGCCCACACGTTCCTGCACCGGGGCGCGCACGCCCGCCGGCACGTCCAGCTCGTCGAGGGCGCGGCGGGCCCAGCCGCCCTTCCACCGGATCAGCTTGCCCTGCGTGCGCAGCATCGCCAGCAGTTCCTGGATCGCGAGCGGCAGCCCGGAGGAGCGGGCGCACAGGTGCTCGGCGAACTCGGCCGACACCTCCTGGGTCTGCAGGATGGCCGCCGCGAGCGCGCGGGTGCCGGCCATGTCCAGCGGACGTAACGCGAGGTGCTCGCTGGTGATCGTGTCAGCGGGGCGCGTGGTCACCGCCCGCAGCGCCGGATCGGCCTCCTCGCCCCGGTAGGTCAGCACCACCGACAGCCCGGCGGGCAGCGCCCGTACCAGGTAGGCGAGGAACTCGACCGTCTGCTGGTCGGCCCAGTGCAGGTCCTCCAGCACCAGCACCGCCGGGCCCAGCGCGGCCAGCACCTCCACCAGCCCGCGCAGGACCCGGTGCAGCTCCGCCGCCCGATCCTCCAGCGACGGCGGCGCCTGCGGCAGCACGTCCTGCAGCTCCGGCAGCAGCGCGCGCAGCGCTCCCGTCACCGGCGACAGGGCGGCACCGCTCAGCTCGGTGGCCCGCCCGCGCAGCGCCTCCACCACCGGACCCAGCGGGAACGGCTCCCTGACCTGGCCGCAGCCGCCCTTCAACCACCGCAGTCCCGCGACTTCCGGCCTGGTGGCCAGCTCGGCCACCAGCCGCGTCTTGCCGATCCCGGCCTCGCCCTCCACCACGACCACTGACGGCACCGCCACCACCGCCGCGACCAGCCGGTCCAGCTCGGTCTCACGCGCCACCAGGACCGGCGACACCATCCGACCTACGCCTGTGATCACGGCACGACCTTACACATCACTCGAAGCGTGCGAATAGGACTACCGGCCGGATGTGCGTTGTTCAGGTGACAAACGGCGACACGTCCCACAGGCCGGACGTGATCACCCGCTGGCTGCGCTCCACCCGCATGTGATCTTCACTCACCCCCTGGATGTATGACATGCACCCCTCTGTCCGGTGGTCCGAACTCGTCGAAGGCGGAGACCCGGCTGGGATGCGCGGTGGAGGGACCACCGCACGGCGCTGAACGGGATCTTCTGGCGGACCCGGACCGGCTCGCCGTTCTGATGAACTCCGTCGACGTCGCATCGATCCGGGTCCGGCTCCGGGATCCTGTCATGTGAGCTGCTGGCGCTGGCCGGCTGACGTGGCGCCGACGGACGCCTCGGGTGCGGCGGCTATGAGAATCGTCTCCAACACGCCCGGAAAGCGAGCCTCCAGGTCGTCTCGGCGCAGCGTCATGTAGCGGGCCTTGCCCTCGGGGCGAGTCGAGGTGATGCCCGCCTCACGCAGAATGCGCCAGTGATTGGAGAGCGTGGAACGCGGGACGTTCAGGTGTTGCGGGCTGCAGGGCACCTCGCCGTCTGCGGCCATCCGGCGCACCAGGTCCAGGCGGACGGGATCGCCGAGCGCGTGCAGCACGGCGACCAGATCCATGTCTGCCCTCTTGGGCTCGGTCGGCGATCGCATCCCGCTCTCCTGATGTCGGTCTGAGTTGACATGTTCCGATCCGACCAGCATAGGATCATTTCCATATTTCGAGAAAATGGAAATGATCAAGGAGTGTTCTCGCATGGCCACCCGTACCACCTACGCCCGCATCTATGTCGACGACTTGGACACCGCGCTGCCCACCTTCGAAGCCCTCACCGCCGCCCGGCCGGGGCTACGCTTCTCCTACCGGGACCTCGAACTGGCGAGCATCGGCGACTACCTCCTGGTCTCAGGCACCCCGGAGGCGCTGGCGCCCTACCGCGACGTGCAGGCCACCGTCATCATCGAGAGCCTCGATGATGTCTTCGCCATCGTCGAGCGCGAGGGAGGCGACACCCTTGACGGCCCGAACGAAGTCCCCACTGGACGCAACCTGACGATCCGCCACCCAGGCGGCGCGATCATCGAATACGTCGAGTTCGATTCCGCCAAGGTCCAAGCTCAATCGGCGCGGTAGAAAGTTCGTGGGACAGGCCTAGTGCCGGATGCATCGGCCGGCGACCAGCTCCGCCGGTATCTTGATGAAGAGGGTCCCTCCGCCGGGCACCCAGGTCGTCAGCGGCAGCGCCGACAGCCGGGCGATCTCCACGGGGTCGGACACCGCCCGTGCGTATCCCACGGCGGTGACCGACCAGCCGGTGCGTGTCCGCGAGTCGAAGTCGTCGGCCTCGAAGGCCACCACGGCATCACGGGTGGCGGCGACCGCGGACCCCTCGACGGCGCGGATGACGATGTCCTCGCCGTCGAGGCAGAAGCCGACCGGCTGCACGGCGGGGAGGGCGCGGTCGGTGAAGACGATCCGCCCGATCGGCGCCGAAGCCAGCAGGCCGATGCACTCCTCGCGGGAGAGCACATGCGCTCCGGCCGTATCAGGTCTCATACCCCCAACGCTGGCCCGGCGCCCCGCGGCGGGGCAGAGCCGAAGGTCCCCTCATTCCGAGTCGGTCGTCCCTCAGCTCTGCCGTCAGTCCTGCCTCCGGGGTCGCCGCCGGGGCGCGGCGGCACCGGCGCCGTGACCGTCGGGGCGATTCCGGGAGGGGCGCGGGGCCCGGTGCCCGGGGACAGGGGCCGGAAGTCCCTGACGGCCGGGTCCTTCGGCCGCTGCGGGAAGGCGTCGGGGGCGGTCGGATGGAAGGGGACGACCGAGGAGGACGACATGACAGCGCACATAGGGGTGGGCGCCGGCGGCTCACCCTCCTCGCGGCCGGCGGCCGGACGGGCCGCCGGGTGGCGCGCCGCGCTCCCGCCTGCCCGAGGTGGGGCGTGATGGACGTGCGTGAGCTCACGGTGGCGCAGGTGATGAGCCGGACGCTGGTCGCCGTCGACTCCGAGGAGTCCCCGCTGATGGCGTGGGAGATCATGCGCCGCGCGGGTGTCCACCACCTGCCGGTCGTCGACAGGCGTGGCTGCCTGCGCGGTGTCCTCACCCGGGAGGACCTCACCGCCCGCTGGTCCGGTGGGCCGGTCGAGCAGTCGCACCTGCCCGTCCACGCGTTGTTGGCCGGCCACCGCTGCCCGCACACCACCCTCGACGCGTCCCTGGCCTACGCCGCGGCGGTCATGGTCAGCGCCGGTGTCGACGCCATCCCGATCCTGGGGGAGTCGAACAGGCTGGTGGGGATGGTGACCGCCACCGACGTGATGCGGGCGGTGGCCGGCCACATCACCGGGGAGGACGGGCCTCCGGAGCTGATGACGGGAGTGTTCCGCCTGGTCCCGGTCCTGCCCCGGCTCCCGGCGGAGTGACGCCGGACCACTGCCGGCCTCCGCCGGCGACGACTGGCGCGCCCGTCAGCGGGCATCCTCCTGACATGCCGTGTCATCCGTGGAACACGGTTCTCCGGATGACCATGGATCAGCCTCGTGGCCGGTGGTCCCGCGGGCGGCCGGACACGAGTGGAAGGAGGTCGCCGTGCAACATTTCGACGTGGCGATCATCGGCGGCGGGCCCGCCGGGCTGACGGCGGCCATGACGTTCAGCCGCTCCCGGCACCGGGTGGCGGTCCTGGACTCCGCGCGGCCGCCCCGGAACGCCCCGGCCGGGCAGGTGCACGGCATCGTGGGCCTCGACGGGGTCAGCCCTGCCGAATACCGCCACCGCGCCTGGGACGACCTGGGCAGATACGGCATGGCCGAGCTGCACGAGGCCACCGGCACCGATGTGGCCCCCGCCCCCGAGGGCGGGTTCACCGTCACCACCGAGGACGGCGGGCCGGTCTGGGCCCGGCGTGTGCTGCTCACCGCGGGAATGGTCGACCTCCCCCCTGAGATCGAGGGGTTCGCCGAATGCTGGGGCAAGACGGTCATCCACTGCCCGTTCTGCCTGGGCTGGGAGAACCGGGACCGTACCTGGGGCGTGGTGACCCGCGACCCCGAGTCCGCCGCGACGGCCGCCGCCGCGGTCTCCGCCTGGAGCGAGGACGTGATCGTCCTGGCCGACGGCGCCATGCCGGAGGGCGGCCGGGACGCGAAGGTCGTCGAGGGGAGGATCCGCGGGCTGCACCACTCGGACGGGGATCTGCGCGCGGTCGAACTGGCCGACGGCACGATCGTCGAGCGGCAGACCCTGCTGTGGCGGCTCGGCCGGCGGCCCGTGCCGCTGGTCTCCCACCTCGCCGAGCATCGTGGCCTGGCGGTGGGCCAGGACGGCCACGTGGAGGTCGACGGCTCCTTCCGCACCAGCGTGCCCGGCCTCTACGCCGCCGGAGACCTCGTCACCGAGTCCCAGGCCGCGGTCGAGTCCGCCGCGGCCGGGGCCCGCGCCGCCTTCCAGATGATCTCCGATGACATCCGGTGACCGCCGGGTTCAGCCGTCGGCGGCCCAGCCGTGGGCACTCCGCAGGACGGCGGCGACCCGGGCGAACCGGTCGCGCTCCAGAACCGATCCCTCGCGCCGGATGTCACCCTCGTCGAGCTCGAAGACCCGGTCCAGACGCACGTAGGAGACCCGGTTGTCCCGGTCCCAGAGACCGGGGCCGATCTCCAGCCAGTCGCGGGAGTCGCCGCCGCGACTGGACAGCATCATCGCCAGCAGTCTCCGCCCGTGACGGCCGACGACCAGCAGCGGCCGGTCCTTGCCCCGCTCCGGATCCTCCTCGTAGGGGACCCAGGCCCAGACGATCTCACCGGGGTCGGCGAGCCCGTCCAGGTCGGGGGAGTAGGCGAGGGTGGCCGCCCGGTCCACGTCGTGGACCTCCCGCACCGCGCCACGGGCCGGCCGCGGGTCTTCACCAAGGTCGCGCATCACGGCATCTTATTGGACGGCCGGCGGGGGCGGGCCGCCGTCCCGGCCCCGCGGGGCACGGGGCCGGGCGGCGGGCGGCCCGCTCTTCTCCGGGGCGGGGTCGGGGACCGGGTCGCTCTCCGGGTCGGCGGTGGGGCACAGCAGGAGCAGGGCGATGTCGTCGCTGCGGTGGCCGGTCGGGCGGGCGTGCCGGATCAGGGCGTCGGCCAGGTCCTCGAGATTCTGCTCACCGGTGCGCGCCAGCTCGGCGCCGAGATCGGCCAGGGCGTCGTCGAGGTCGGTCCCGGGGGTCTCGATCAGGCCGTCGGTGTAGAGGGCCAGGATGGAACCGGCCTCCAGGAGGACCTCGGTGCACGGGTACTCGGCTCCGGGATCGACGCCCAGCAGCAGTCCGCCGGGTATGTCCAGCACCCGCACGTCGCCGTCGGGGTGGCGCAGGAGGGGCTGGGGATGGCCGGCGCGGGCCAGGTGCGCCACGCGGCGGCGCAGGTCGAGCTGGACGTAGACGCAGGTGGCGAACAGGCCGGGGTCCAGGTCGGCCAGCAGGTGGTTGGTGCGGGCCAGGACCTCGGCCGGGCCGGCGCCGGTCGTGGCGTAGGCGCGCACCGCGGTGCGCAGCTGGCCCATGAGGGCCGCGGCGGTGACGTTGTGCCCTTGGACGTCACCGACGACGGCGGCGACGGTGTCGTCGGTGAGCCGGATGACGTCGTAGAAGTCTCCCCCGATCTCCATGCCTTCGGTGCCGGGGAGATAGCGGGCGGCCGCGGTCAGGCCCGGCAGGCGGGGCAGGGCGTGGGGCAGCAGGCTCTCCTGCAGACCGTGGGCGAGCTCCAGCTTGGCGTCGTAGAGACGCGCGCGTTCCAACGCCTGTGCGATCAGGCCGCCGAGTGAGGTCAGTACGGCGCGCTCTTCGACGGTGAAGTGATGGGGCTGGGAGAAGGCGAGCACGCAGGTGCCGACGGGCCGGTCGGAGGCGATCAGCGGCAGGAACGCCCAGGCGGCCATCCCGTCGTCCGGGGCGACGGCCATGGGGTAGATCTGGTCCATCTCCTCCGGGGACTCGAAGAAGCTGGGCACTCCGGTGACCATCGTCCGCGTGCTCGGGGTGGGCGATCTCAGCGGGAGGCGGTCGTACTGCGCGGTGATCTCGGGGGGATAGCCCCGGTGGCCGACGACGCCCAGCCGGCCGTCCTCGGCCGTCAGCAGGGCCAGGGCCTGCCCGCCGAAGGCGGGCATCATCTGGTCGGCGACCAGGTCCACCACGTCCTGGACGCCCGCCGCCTGGGTCAGCGCGCTTGCCAGGTGAAGGACGTGATAGATCGCCCCGACCCGGGTGGGGATCGCCGGGTCGACCGACGGCGCGGGCGCCGGGACGTCCCCCGGTTCCACCGGCGCCGGGGTGATGCGCACGGTGATGCCCGAGCCGAGCGGGTACAGATCGAAGGACAGCCATAGGTCCGGAGGGCGCAGCGCCACGAAGGAGGTCGGCTGCCGACTGACCATCGCCGCGCGGTAGCGGTCCTCGTACACCGGATCGTTCAGCCAGGGCAGCACCCTCCAGGGCCGGGCGCCGACCAGCCGCCGGGGCGACTCGCCGATCAGCGCGGCTCCCCGCGGGCTGATGAAGGTGAGGCGGCCGTGGTCGTCCATGGCGCATATCCCCTCCGGCAGGCGCGCCACCATCGTCTCCAGCGCCTCGGCCCGGCCCCCGCCGGGCGGGCCGGGCACGTACGGCTCCAGACCCGCCCGGAGCGGCGGGCCGGTCCGGGGGATCTTCTCGAGCCCCCGCGCCAGGCCGGTGGCGGCGGCGGCGAGACGGTCGCGTTCGCCGGAGGACAGCCGCGAGGGGTGGGAGCAGGGCCAGAGCACGAACATCCCCCCGCAGGGGGCTGTGTCGGTGGCCAGCGGCAGTGCGGCCATGCGGAACTGGTAGGGCAGGGCGAGCGCCAGACCCGGGTAGCAGCGGACCATCTCCTCCTCGCCCTCCACCCACACCAGCCGCCCCTCCCGCAGGGCGACGGCCACCGGGATCGGGGCGGTCAGGCTGATCCGTTCCCACGGGCGGACGAACTCCCGCGGCAGCCCCTCTATCACCGCCAGCTCCAGCACCTGGCCGCCGGGCTCCAGGCGGTAGATCCCGCCTGTGTGGGCACCGACCTCCTCCAGCACGCCGAGGAGGTCCACAGCCAGCGCGTCGCGGCCGTCTCCGTCGGGCCTGCCGTCGGGGGGAGAGAACCGTGCCGCCACGGTCAGCGCCTCGTTCCCCGGCCCGCGGTCCGCGAGATGATCATGCCGCCCTGCCGTCGCACCCTGGATCCCCCGCCCGCGGCAGGCCGGTCAGACCCCTGTCTCTGCCCTGTCAATCGACACGACCT
Organism: Streptosporangium sp. NPDC003464; assembly: GCF_053588315.1. Classification (NCBI taxonomy): domain Bacteria; kingdom Bacillati; phylum Actinomycetota; class Actinomycetes; order Streptosporangiales; family Streptosporangiaceae; genus Streptosporangium; species Streptosporangium sp. NPDC003464. The sequence continues at coordinate 24,790 of NZ_JBSFPS010000001.1, forward strand.
AATGCGCATATATGGACGATACCCCCGCTGACCAGGGGTTTTGAAACCTCTGTGGCCCGCCGGGTCCAGGGGTCCGAGCCCGCCGGGCTTCACGCCGCTGACGCACCCGGCGCCGCACGCGCCGCGGACCGGGGAGCTCAGCGGGCGGGGTCCTGCGGCGGATACGGGCTCTGCCCGGCCCGGATCGCCGCGGCCATCCGGGCCGTGTACGCCTGCACGGCCCGGTGCAGGCCGGGCCCGAAGCTCACGCGGGCCACCCCGAGCGCGGCCAGCTCCTCCAGCGAGGGCGTGCCGCCGTGGAACAGGATGTTGACCGGGCCGTCGATCCCCTCGGCCAGCGCCCGGATCACCTCGGCCTCGGAGACGATGATCGGGTAGACGCAGTCGGCGCCGGCCCGGAGGTAGTCGCGCCCGCGCCGGACCGATTCGGCGAGCCGGTCGGCGGGGGACCCGGTGCCGTGCAGGTAGGTGTCGACCCGCGCGTTGATCACCAGGTCGACGCCCGCGCCGGCGGCCGCGGCGCGGACGGCGGACAGGAAGTCGGCCTGCTCTCCGGCGTCGACCATCCGGCCCGTGCGGGGATCGGAGTCCTCGAGGTTGCAGCCGACCGCGCCGGTGGCGGCGAGCCGCTCCACCAGCTCCGCGGGCTCCAGGCCGTAGCCGCGCTCCAGGTCGGCGGTGACGGGGGCGCCGACCGCCCGGACGATCCGGCCGACCGCGGCCAGCATCTCCGCGACCGGCGTGTCCTGCCCGTCGTCGTAGCCGAGCGACGCGGCGACCGCGGCGCTGCCGGTGGCGATCACCGGGAAGCCGGCCGCCTCGACGGCACGGGCCGACCCGGCGTCCCAGACGTTGGGCAGCACCAGCGGGCTGCCCGGCACGTGCAGCGCCCGCAGGGCCGCCGCCCTCTCGGCGGCTCCGGTGGCCGCCGTCCCGTCCCCGATGGTCTCCATGCTCATGGACGGACCCTAACGGCCCGCCCGGCCCGCTCCCAGATCCAATACGGGGGCGGCCGGCTGGGCCACCCGCCGGGACGGGCCGGGACGGCGGAGACCCCCGGCGTCCGCAGTGGACGCCGGGGGTCTCCCGAGCCGGTCAGGCGCTCTTGCGGCGCTGGGCGCGTAGAATCGCCAGGCGCTCGTTGAGCACTTCCTCCAGGTCCTCGATCGTGCGGCGCTCCAGCAGCATGTCCCAGTGTGTCCGTGGGGGCTTGGCCTTCTTGGCCTCCGGCAGCTCGCCGTCGACCCGGATGGCGGTCGCGCCGCACATGCGGCACTCCCAGGTCGCCGGGATCTCGGCCTCAGCGGCGAGCGGAACGTCGAATCGATGGCCCTTCGGGCAGGTGTAGGACACCTCCTGGCGTGGGGCCAGATCGGTGTTGCGGTCGTTCTCGTAGCTGGTCGCCCCGAGTCGGGTACCGCGTAGCGCACGCTCGCCCATGTCTCAATGCCTCCTGAGGGCCCCGTCGTGAGGGGTTCGTCTCCCACGGCGTACAACGCTTGATACCGTGTGTGGATTCCCACACATGGGGTGATCCAATCGCGCGTTCTTGACCCGGTCTGCGACAGAGCCCTTTCGGAGAGGGTGTCAGATGCGCTCGGGCACCGTGTTCCCGGCCTCGCGGATGGCTCTGGGCAGGTTGACGGCGGCGAGCAGGACGAAGCCGAGGACAAAGAAGATCACCAGTGAGATGATGCCGAGGCGGTAGCTGTCGGTCAGCTGGAGCGCCAGGGCGAGGGTGAAGGAGCCGAGGAACGTCGAGCCCTTGTCGCTGATCTCATACAGACTGTAATATTCCGCCTCCTTGCCCGCCGGGATCACGTGCGAGAACAGCGAGCGCGACAGGGCCTGGGTGCCGCCCATCACGATCGCGATGGCGAAGCCGAGCGCGAAGAACGGCAGCGCCGAGCCCCGGGGGAGGAAGTAGGCCACCGCCACCACGGCCGTCCAGCCGACCAGCGCGCCCAGCACGACACGCTTGGCCCCGTAGGAGGCGGCCAGGCGGCCCAGCAGCAGCGCGCCGCCGAAGGCGACGAACTGCACCATCAGGATCGCCGCGATCTGCACGGTCTGGCTCAGCCCGAGCTCCTTGTCGGCGTAGGTGGCCGAGAAGGAGATGACGGTCTGCACGCCGTCGTTGTAGATCAGGTAGGCGACCAGGAAGCCCAGCGTCAGCGGATAGCGGCGCAGCTCCACGATCGTCCGGCCGAGCTGCCGGAAGGTCCCGGCCACGGCCTGCCCGGCGCTCTCGGCGCCCGCGGCGAGCGCGCGCCGGTTGCGCAGCCGCAGCATCGGGATGACCGTGAACCCGGCCCACCACACGCCGGCCGAGGACAGGCAGATGCGCACGGCGTCGCCCTTGGAGACGCCGAGGGCGTCGTGACCGAGGAAGAGGGCGAGGTTGACGGCGAGCAGTATGCCGCCGCCGAGGTAGCCGAAGCCCCAGCCCCGGGCGGAGACCTTGTCGCGCTCGTCCGCCGTGGAGATCTCGGGCAGGAACGAGTTGTAGATGACGAACGCGGCGGCGAATCCCAGGTTGGCGATCACGAACAGCGCCCCGCCCAGCAGGTAGCGGTCACCGGAGAGGAACCAGAAGCAGATCGTGGCCCCGGCGCCGATGTAGGCGAACAGGCCCATGAGCTCCTTCTTGCGGCCGGTGTGGTCGGCCAGGGCCCCGGCGACGGGCATCAGGATGATCTGCAGGATGGCCGCCGTGCCCACCACGAACGAGTAGTAGGCGCTGGGCCGCACGTCGAATCCGAGCACGTCCACGTACGGACGGCCCTGGGCGGCGGTCTCGGCGATCGTCGTCAGATACGGGCCGAGGAAGACCGTCAGGACCGTGGAGTTGAAGGCGGAGTTCGCCCAGTCGTAGAAGTACCAGCCGCGCTGTTCGCGGCGGCGGGCCTGGGGGGAGTCCTCGACGACCTGTTCGGCGGTCATGGGCGGTCCTCGGTTCGCTGGGGGATGTCACGGGGTACGGCTCACGCGGGTCTCACGTGGTCTCAGGGGGTCACGTGGGCTCGGGGGTGGGGCTCACGTGTCTCGGGGGACGCTCACGCGTCCCGGGGGCGCTCACATGTCTCGGAGGCGGGGCTCACGCGGCGAGCCGGCCGGGGTGCCACTGGCCGCGCGCCTCCAGGACCTCGCGGAGGCCGGAGATGTTGTCGGTCATCACGCCGTCCACGCCCAGGTCGAGCAGGCGCCGCATCTTCTGGGGGTCGTTGACGGTCCACACGTGGATCTGCATGCCGAGGGCGTGCGCCGTGCGGATCAGGGACCTCGTGGTGACCCGCAGGCCGCGGAAGCCCAGCGGCACCTGCGCGCACGGCACTCCGGAGCGGGCCAGGCGGGTGAGCAGGCGGCCGTAGCCGGAGGTGGCGGCCGCTGCCCGCAGGGCCGCGACCCCGCGCGGCCCGAGCGAGGAGCACACCTCGCGGCCCATCGCGGCGCGGGCGCGGGTCAGCCGCTCGTCGGAGAAGGAGGTGAGGCAGATCCTGTCGTAGGCGTTGGTCCGCCTGACCGCCTCGGCCAGCGGCCCGATGGCCGCGGCCTCCTTGACGTCGATGTTGAAGCGCGCCTGCGGCCAGGAGCCCAGCAGGTCGTCCATGAGCGGGATCTCGTCCACGCCGCCGATCCGCGCCTCGCGCACCAGCCGGTAGGGCAGCTCGGCGATCCGGCCACGCCGGTCGGTCACCCGGTCGAGGGTGTGGTCGTGGAAGGCCAGCAGCACCCCGTCGGCGGTGGCGTGCGCGTCGGTCTCCAGGTAGGTGTAGCCGAGCTCCACGGCGCGGGCGAACGCGGCGTGGGTGTTCTCCCGGCCCTCGGCCGCCCCGCCCCGATGGGCGAAGGCGAGCGGGCCGGGATGGTCGAGGAAGGGGTAACGGCGCTGCACGTGCAGGAGTATGCCCGGTATGAGCGCGGCCGTCATCGCGCGCGGGTGAACGTTTGGGTCACGGGACCCGGAGCGGGCTCATTCCCCGGCCGGCGGCTCCTTGCCGGACCACTCCCGGCGGCGGGCCTCGGCCAGCGCGATCGCGGTGGCGACCGCGACGTTGAACGAGCCCACCCGGCCGACCTGCGGGATGTAGCAGACGCCGTCGGCGGCCTCCAGCAGCGCCGGGGAGCAGCCGTGGTCCTCGCTGCCCACCACCAGGCACAGGTCACCGCCGAGTTTCGCCTCGTGCAGCGGTGCCGCGTCCCCGGTCAGCTCCACCGCGACGACGGTGAACCCGTCCTCCTTGGCGGCCCGTACGGCCTCCACCGCGCTGAGCGGCCCTTCCCAGGCCACCAGCCGGTCGGTGCCCAGCGCGGTCTTCTGGGCCTTGGGGTTGGTCGGGGGAGTGGCGTTGCCGGCCAGCCAGATCCGCTCCACCCCGAAGGCGGCGGCCGTGCGGAAGATGGAGCCGATGTTGAACGGACCGGTCACCGACTCCACGATCAGGGCGAGACGGCCCTCGGTGTTCCGGCGCCAGGTGCGGTTGAGCCGCTTGACGTCGGTCGGCCGCAGCTGCCTGCGCGGGTTTGCAGTCATCGTTCGTTCACCGTTTCTCGTCCGTTCCGCGGGAGGCACCTGCCGGACCCGCCGTTGTTCTCACTGCTCACCGCGCGGGATCCACGCCGGGCCGGGCCTCCACCCGGAGGATCCGGTAGGAGGACCGCGAGGCCATCCGGGCCGTGGGCCAGCCCTGCTCGTTCAGCCAGCGCTGCAGGGAGTCGGACCCCAGGTGCTTCTGGACCACCAGGTAGGCGGTGCCGTCGGGGGTGAGCCGCGACAGCCAGCGGGTCAGCATCTCGTGCATGGCGGCCTTGCCGATGCGGATCGCCGGGTTGGACCAGATGGTCGCGTAGCGGACCTCCGGCGGCACCTCGTCGACGTGCACTGACCTTACTTTGTCAAGGGCGGCGGCCCGGGCGTTCCTGGCGCACAGCTCGACCGCGCGGCGGTTGACGTCGACCGCCCAGACCGTGGCCCCGGGCGCGCGCGAGGCCATCGTCAGCGCGATCGGCCCGTATCCGCAGCCCAGGTCCAGCAGGTCGCCCTCGGCCGGGGGAGGGGGCACCGTCTCCAGCAGGATCCGGGTGCCCTGGTCGACCCGCTCGGGAGAGAACATCCCGCTGTCGGTCTCCAGCTTCAGATGGAGGTCGGGGAGCACGAGCGTGACCGAGCCCGGACGGCTGGCGGTCTCGGGACGCTCCTCGAAGTAATGTGCCACGTCGTAGAACGTTACCAACGGCCGGGACCGGGTCAGGGCAGCCGCGACCCCAGCAGCAGGCCCGACACGGCGACCAGCAGGCCGGTCAGGAGCGCCGCCACGACGAACCACTGGCTGATCTCCTGGTGGACCGTCCGGTAGCCGAGCGAGGTGCCGATCTGCTCGTAGACCTCCCGGAGCTGGCTGCCCGACTCCGCCTCGTAGGCGCGGCCGGAGGTGCCCTCCGACAGGGTCTGCAGGGTGGCCTTGTTCACCGGCACGTTCACGTCACGGCCGTCGATCGAGACGGTGCCCTCCTGGGTGCCGTAGGCGATCGTGGAGATCGGCACGCGCGCGCCCGTCGCCGCCTCGACCGCCTCGGCCACCGACCGGCCCGAGGTGTTGTCCCCGTCCGACAGCAGCACGATCGCCGCGGGCGGCGGGTCGGTGACCGCCTGCTGGTCGAAGGAGCGGATGGAGTCGAGGGAGTTGAAGACCGCCTCGCCGATGGCGGTGCCCGCCCGGGTGGTCAGGTTGCCCAGCGAGGTCGACACCGCCTGGTGGTCGGTGGTGGGGGAGACCACCACCGAGGCCGAGCGGGCGAAGGCGACCACCCCGACGTTGAACCGCTCCGGCAGGTCCTCGACGAACTTCTGGGCGGCCTGCTTGGCGGCGGTGATCCGGTTGGGCTGGACGTCGGCGGCCTCCATCGACAGCGAGACGTCCAGCGCGATGATGATGGTCGCGCGGTCACGCGGGACCCGCACCGAGTCGGCCGGCCGGGCCGCGCCGACGATCAGCAGGCTCATCATCAGCAGGAACAGCGCCGGAGCCACGTGCCTGCGCCAGCCGGGCCCGGCGGGGGCCACCAGCGTCAGCAACGGCAGGTTGGTGAAGCGCACCGCGTAGCGGCGCCGGGCGAACTGGGCGGCCACGTAGCCCGCCACGACCAGGGCGAGCGCGGCGAACAGCCACAGCATGGCCGGAGAGAGGAAGGTCACCGCGTCACTCCTGGGGCCGGGTGCCGGTGCGTCAGGTGTGCCATGCGCCGCTGCCGGAGCACGAACTGGGCGATGTCGAAGATCCAGTCGCGGTCGGTGCGCAGCACCAGGTGCGCCACCCCGCACCGGCGCAGCGCCATCATGGTCGTCGCCCGCTGCCTGGCGGCCGCCTCGGCGTAGGCCGCGCGCACCTTGGCGGTGAGCTGGACCTGGCGGCTCCGCCCGGACTCCGGGTCGGTCAGGTTGACCAGCCCCACCGGCGGCAGCTCCAGCTCGCGCGGGTCGATCACCTCGATGGCCAGCACCTGGTGGCGGGCGGCCAGGCGGCGGATCGGCCGCTCCCAGGGCAGCTCCAGGCCGGGGTCGAGGCTGGGCTCGGCGTCCAGGAAGTCGGAGACGATCACTCGCAGGCCACGCCGCCGCCGCGCGGAGGCGAGCACCTCGACCGCCTCGGCCAGGTCGGGGGCGCCGGCGACGGGACGGCCCCGGGGGGCCTCCATCAGCGAGTGCAGCAGGCCGTACAGGGCCGGGCGCCCGCCCCGGGCGGGCATCCGGTGGACGTGCCCGTCGTGCAGCACGTAGGAGCCGAAGCGGTTGCCGATCCGGCCGGTCAGGAAGCCGACCGCGCCGACCGCGGCCACCACCAGGTCCCGCTTCTCCATCTCCGCGGTGCCGAAGTCCATGCTGGGCGACAGATCGGCCAGCGCCCAGGTCTCCAGCTCCCGGTCGGCGATCAGGTCCCGGACGTGCGGGACGGTCGTGCGGGCGGTCACCGCCCAGTCCATCCGCCGGATGTCGTCCTCGCCGGGGACGTAGACCCGGCTGTCGCCGAACTCGGTGCCGGGGCCCGGCAGGAGGCCCTGGTAGGAGCCGTGCAGCAGCCCGTCCAGACGCCGGACGATGGTCAGTTCGAGCCGGCGCAGCGCCTGCTCGGCGGTGTTCGCGGCGGCGCCCCTTCCCGCGCCGGTCCGGTTCATCGGGGGCCCTGGTTCCACACCACCAGGGGCGGCGGCACGACGGCCAGGATCTGTCTGACCACGTCCTCGGGGTCCACTCCGTCGGCGAGCGCGTCGAAGGTGAGCATCAGCCGGTGGGACATCACGTCCACGGCCACGTCGCGGACGTCGTCGGGGAGCAGGTAGTCGCGGCCGCGCAGCAGGGCCAGGCCGCGTCCGGCGGCGACCAGGCCCAGCGTGGCGCGGGGACTGACCCCGATCTCGATGTTCTCCTCCAGGTCGGTCATGCCGTACTCGCCCGGGGAGCGGGTGGCCATCACCAGCCGGACCACGTAGTCGGCGACGAGCTGGTGCACCGAGACCTGCTCGGCCATCGCCTGCAGCGCGGTCAGCCGGGCGGGGTCGAGCACCGCCCGGGGGGTGGGCGGGGTCACGCTCATCCGGTGCAGGATCTCCAGCTCCTCGTGGGCGTTGGGATGGGTGACGCGGATCTTGAACAGGAACCGGTCGCGCTGGACCTCCGGGAGCGGGTAGACGCCCTCGGACTCGATCGGGTTCTGGGTGGCCAGCACGATGAACGGCCTGGGCAGCGGGTGCGTCCGCCCGGCCAGGGACACCTGCCGCTCGGCCATGACCTCCAGCAGTGCCGACTGCACCTTGGCCGGGGCGCGGTTGATCTCGTCGGCGAGCAGGAAGTTGACGAACACCGGGCCGAGCTCGACGTCGAACGACTCGCGGGAGGGATGGTAGACCCGGGTCCCCACGATGTCGCTGGGGACCAGGTCGGGCGTGAACTGGATGCGGGCGAAGTCACCGCCGACGACGGTGGCCAGCGTGGAGGCGGCCAGGGTCTTGGCGACCCCCGGCACGCCCTCCAGCAGGCAGTGGCCCCGGGCGAGGAGGGCCACCAGCAGGCGCTCCACCATGTGCTCCTGACCCACGATGACCCGCCGGACCTCGGCCAGGGCCTCGCGCAGCAGTCCGGTGTCGGTCTCGCTCGGCAGTTCTTCGGCGACGGTCATGCTGATATTCCACCAAACGAGATGCGGGGCCGCACAGCCGGTCGGATGTGTATTCCTGTTAGTACCCACCCGGCTTTCCCGCCAGCACCCACACGGACGCCGCTTGATCGTCCCGATGTGCTTTCATGGCAGGCGTGGCCAGTCCGCTCCAGTACGGTGACCCACCCCATCTCGGACCCTTCGTGCTCCAGGCCCGTCTGCGGGTGGGGCCCGCCGGGCTGGTCTACCTCGGGCAGGGCTCCGACGGCCGGGCGGTCTCGGTCGCGGTGCTGACGAGGGGCGCCGCGCTCGACCCGGCGGCCCGCGACCGGTTCGTCACCGGGATCCGCGAGGCGGCGGCCAGCCGTTCGGGGATGCGGGGCTGGATGGCAAGGGCGGCGCGCGGCCGCACCGCGGTGGCCGACACCGCCCCCCAGGTGCTGGCCATGGACGGCGGGAGCGCGCCGTGGGTGGCCACGCCGTACGAACCGGACCGGGCGGGGGCCGAGCGCTTCCTGGAGCCGGTGCTGGTGCGCGGCACGCTCATCGGCGAGCAGCACGGCCCGGACTTCGCGCCGCACTGGATCAGCGACCGCTCGCCCGCGCTGCCCGCGCCGCCCAAGAGCGCGCCGCCGCCCACCGAGACCCGCCGGTCGGTGGTCGTCGCCGGGGCCGTGCTGACCGTGCTGCTGGTGCTGCTGGCGGTGATGACGTGGCTGCTGATCCGCCGCGACGACGAGGTCCAGCCGCCGCCCAAGCCGCTGCCGCCGACGATGTTCGTGCCGACCCCGCCGCCGGTCCCGGCGACGCCGGAGCCCGGCGAGCCCACCACGTCCCCGTCGCCCTCGCGGAGCGGCACGGGGACCCCGGGGCCGAAGCAGGGCGAGGAGGACGACGGCTCGCCCATCTAGTGCCGCGTCCGCCGGCGGAGCCGTCTTCCCGCTCAGGGCCGGGCACCTCCACGACGGCACCGAGGAACATCGCCAGGGCGGCGGAGCCCCGGGGTTGACTCTCACGTAGCGTGAGTTCCTAGCGTGCCGGACATGGAAATCATCGTTCACGACACCCCGCGGGCCATGCTGGAGCTGGCCGGACTCCCGCTCGACCGGCGTCCGGACGCGCTGCGCGGCATGCTCGCGCCGATGCGCCAGGCCGTCCCCGTGCCCGGCGACATCGTCGACATCCACCACGGGGGCGGCGGCTTCCGGGTGGACCGCGACGACGACCGCTACCTGCCCGCGCTGCGCCGGCTGGTCGAGGAGGACGTCCGGGGCCGGATCGGCGACGCCCTCGCGGCCGCGTGGAAGCGGCTCGGCGACGCGGTGCCGGGGATCAGGGGTCCCGAGAGCCTCCAGGTCATGCTCGTCCTGGGCGACCCCGACGACGAGTATCTGATGACCACCGTCGGCGGCTACTACGGCATGGGAGCCACGCCGGGCTGGCTCTACCTGCTGGCCTGGCCCGCCGACGACGTCATCGGCAGGATCGCCCACTGCGCGGTGCACGAGTTCCACCACCAGGTCCGCCACCACAACGTGGAGTGGGACCCCAGGACGGTCACGGTCGGCGAACACGTCGTGTCCGAGGGGCTGGCCGAGGCGTTCGTCCGGGAGCTGTCCGGCCCCGAGGCCATGGGGCCGTGGGCGGGGATGGTGACCGGCGCGGAGTTCGACCGCGCCTACGAGAAGATCACCGCCCACGTCGGCCTCGCCGGCATGCGGCACACCCCGGCCTACGTGCTGGGCGACGCGGCCATGCGCAGGTTCGGCCAGGAGCCGGCCGGCGTCCCGGACATGGCCGGCTACGGCGTGGGCCTGCGCATCGTCGACGCCCACCTGGCGGCCTCCGGCCTGACCGCGGCGGAGAGCACGGTGCTGGCCGGAGCCGACATCCTGCGCAACGCGGGGGTGGCCGTCCCGGCCTGAGGGGCACGGCACGGCGGCGGCACCGTGCAGGGGCACCGCGCAGCGGCGGCGCGGTGCAGCGGCGCAGGGGCATGGCGCGGTGCCGGGCGGCCTCAGCGCGGGGAGACGTAGCCCGACTCGTAGGCGGTGATGACGGCCTGGGTGCGGTCGCGGGCCTCCAGCTTGGCCAGCACGTTGCCCACGTGGGTCTTCACCGTCTCCATGCTGACGACCAGCTCTGCGGCGATCTCCCCGTTGGACAGGCCGCGGGTCATCAGGCGCAGCACGTCGCCCTCGCGCGAGGTCAGCCGGCCGATGCCGGGGACGGCCCGGCCGCCCTCGCGCCGCGCGGCCAGCCCGCGGATGGCGGCCGGGAACAGCAGGGAGTCGCCGGCGGCCACGGTCCGGACCGCCTGGACCAGCTCGGCGGGGCGGGTGCGCTTGAGCAGGAAGCCGCTGGCCCCGGCCCGCAGCGCATCGTAGACGTAGTCGTCGTTCTCGAACGTGGTGACCACCACGACCTTGGGCGGCTCGGGCAGCGCGGTCAGCCTGCGGGTGGCCTGGATGCCGTCCACGGCCGGCATCCGCACGTCCATCAGCACCACGTCCGGCCGGTGCTCGCGGACCACCGGCACGACGGCCGCGCCGTCCGCGGCCTCGCCCACCACGGTGAGGTCGGGCTCCGAGTCGATGATGATCCTCAGGCCCGCACGGATCAGGTCCTCGTCGTCGGCGATCACCACACGCAGCGTCATGACCCACGACCCTACAGAGGACCGCCCCGGGCCCCGGGAGAAGGTCCCGCTCATGAGGGCGTCCTTCCTGGGTAGGGGGCGGACATGACCGAACTCCGGCACAGCGACCCCGCGGAGCCGGGCATCCGGCGGCGGCGCAGGGGACGTGGCTTCAGCTACCACCACCCCGGCGGGGGCCGGGTGCGCGAGCGCCGCACCCTCGACAGGATCAGGGCACTGGCGCTCCCGCCCGCCTGGACCGACGTCTGGATCTGCCGGTCGCCGGACGGGCACATCCAGGCGGTCGGCACCGACACGGCCGGCCGGCGCCAGTACCGCTACCACGACGTCTGGCGGGCCGAGCAGGATCTGGCGAAGTTCGAGCGGGTGCGGGAGATGGCCGAGCGGCTGCCGAAGTTCCGCGAGCGGGTCGCCGAGCACCTGGAGCAGCGGGGGCCGACGCGCGAGCGGGTGCTGGCCGCCGCGGCGAGAATGCTCGACATCGGCTTCTTCCGGGTGGGAGGGGAGGCGTACGAGTCGTTCGGGCTGGCCACGCTCCGGATGGAGCACGTCACCTGCAGGGCGGGCAGGGTCACCTGCTCCTATCCCGCCAAGGGCGGCAAGCGCCGGGAGGTGGAGATCGTGGACGCGGAGGTGTGCAAGGTGATCTCCTCCCTGCACAGCTCGGGCGAGGAGGGGGAGCTGCTGCGCTACAAGGACGGCTCCCGATGGGTGGACGTGCGCAGCGACGACATCAACGCCTACCTCCGCGAGACCCTGGAGTCGGAGGTGTCGGCCAAGGATTTCCGGACCTGGCACGCGACGGTGCTGGCCGCGGTGGGCCTGGCGGTCTCCTCCCGGGTGCGGTCCAGGACCGGCAGGAGGCGGGCGGTCAACCGGGTGATCAAGGAGGTGGCCGGTTACCTGGGCAACACCCCCGCCGTCGCCCGCGCCTCCTACGTGGATCCCCGCGTCGTCGAGGCCTACGAGAAGGGCCGGACCATCGCGGGGGCGCTGACCGAGCTCGGCGCCGACGCGGATTTCGGGCAGCTCGCCACGCACGGCGGTGTGGAGCGGGCGGTCGTCTCCCTGCTGAGGCGCCCGGCCTGAGGCGCCCGGCCTGAGGCGCCCGGCCTGAGGCGCCCGGCCTGGGGCGTCCGACCTGCGAGTCCGGCACGGCCTGGTTCCGGAGGCCGCCCCGAGGTGAGGCCGGTGCCCTGACATGAACCGGGACGGCGAGGGCATGGGGGGCGGTGACACCGGTGACGAGCGAGAGAGGTGAACCGGAGATGCCGGCACGAGAAGAACTCCCGTCGACGCTGCAGCGCTCTTCCAAGAAGGCGCGGGACACCTGGATCAAGGCCCACGACTCGGCGGTGGAGACCTACGGTGAGGGGGAGCGGGCGCACCGTACGGCCTTCGCCGCGCTGAAGCACTCCTTCGAGAAGGTCGGCGACCACTGGGAGCCGAAGGCCCGCAAGGGCCCCTCCGACGCCCAGGCGGCCAGGAGCACTCCGAAGCGGGGCAAGACCGCCGAAGGGGTCGACGCCCACGCGTCCAAGCAGCATCTGTACGAGGTGGCCAAGCGCCTGGGCGTCGACGGCCGGTCCACGATGACCAAGGACCAGCTCGTCGAGGCCATCAAGAAGGCCAACCGGAGGGCCACGGCCAAGGCCCGGTGAACGGCGGCCGTCCCGGGCAGGCGCCGTTCAAGTGAGCTTCCCTCTTGCGGAGATTCTTATTTTTGGCGCTATAAGTCGCTTTTAGTCGGATAGGGAACCCCCCGTGTGCCGACAGGGATTCGGTGCGCCGGAAATGATCGCCGCGAGGAGGGAAGCGTCACGATGACGGACGTGTCGAGCAATGGGCCGCAGCGGGGGGACGGGCGACCGGTGCTGACCAATCGGCAGGGGCACCCGGTCTACGACAACCAGAACCAGCGCACGGTCGGCGCGCGAGGCCCGGCCACCCTGGAGAACTACCAGTTCCTGGAGAAGATCAGCCATTTCGACCGGGAGCGGATCCCCGAGCGGGTGGTGCACGCCCGCGGGGTGACCGCCTACGGGTACTTCGAGGCGTACGGCAAGCTGGGCGATGAGCCGGTCAGCCGCTACACCAGGGCGAAGCTGTTCCAGGAGGCGGGCAAGCGGACCGAACTGGCCGTCCGCTTCTCCACCGTGATCGGCGGCAGGGACTCCTCCGAGGCGGCGCGCGACCCGCGCGGGTTCGCGGTGAAGTTCTACACCGAGGACGGGAACTGGGACCTCGTCGGCAACAACCTGGCCGTCTTCTTCATCAGGGACGCCATCAAGTTCCCCGACGTGATCCATGCGCTCAAGCCCGACCCGGTGACCTTCCGGCAGGAGCCCAACCGGATCTTCGACTTCATGTCGCAGACCCCGGAGAGCATGCACATGCTGGTCAACCTGTTCAGCCCGCGCGGCATCCCGGCCGACTACCGGCACATGCAGGGCTTCGGCGTGAACACCTACAAGTGGGTGAACCAGCAGGGTGAGACCCATCTGGTGAAATATCACTGGATGCCCAAGCAGGGCGTGCGGAGCATGACCGCCGCCGACGCGGCCGCGGTGCAGGCGCAGGAGCTGGGGCACGCCACCAAGGACCTGCACGAGGCGATCGACCGCGGCGACTTCCCCGAGTGGGAGCTCCTGGTGCAGATCATGACCGACGAGGAGCACCCCGAGCTGGACTTCGACCCCCTGGACGACACCAAGGTGTGGCCGGAGAACGACTTCCCCGCGCTGCCGGTCGGCCGGATGGTCCTGGACCGGAACGTGGCCAACAACTTCGCCGAGAACGAGCAGATCTCCTTCGGCACCGGGGTCCTGGTCGACGGGCTCGACTTCTCCGACGACAAGATGCTGGTGGGCCGGACGTTCTCCTACAGCGACACCCAGCGCCACCGGGTGGGGCCCAACTACCTGCAGCTCCCGGTCAACCAGGCCAAGCACGCCGAGGTGCGCACCAACCAGCGCGACGGGCAGATGACCTTCTACGTCGACACCGAGGGGGAGAGCCCGCACATCAACTACGAGCCGTCCCTGCTCGGTGGGCTGAGCGAGGGGCACTACCCCACCCACGACGAGCAGGGGCCGGTCATCTCCGGCCGGCTGACCCGTAAGCGCCTCCCCAGGACCAACGACTACGCCCAGGCGGGTCAGCGCTACCTGCTGATGGAGCAGTGGGAACGCGACGACCTCGTGCTGAACCTCGTCACCCTGCTGTCGCAGGCCGAGCGGCCCGTCCAGGAGCGCATGGTCTGGCACTTCCTGATGGTCGAGGACGAGCTGGGGCTGCGCGTCGGGGAGGGGCTCGGGATCGGGCCCGGGGACGTCGCCCACCTGGAGCCGCTGGCGAGTCAGGACCTGGACGAGGAGGAGCGTGAGCGGCTGTCCAAGCTGGGCAAGAACGGGCCGCGCCAGGTGTCCGGCCTGAAGATGACCCACTGCGTCCCGGACGGGCGGGCGCAGCCGGCCGGGTGACGGCCGGCCAGCACCTCGGGCGGCCGTCATCCGGGCGGTACCGGGGACGACGGCGCCGGGGCCGACGGTGCCGGGCGGGGGGAGCGCGGCGTCCCCTCCGCCCGGAGCGCGGCGCCCTCCGGAAGGGGCGGTGAACGGACGGCGGAGAGGCACGGGGGAGAGGAGCGTGGTGTGGGGGCCACAGCGGTGATCGTGGTGGACATGCTGAACCCGTACGACCACCAGGACGCCGGACGGCTGGCGCGGAGCGTCGCCGGGATCACGGGGCCGCTGTCGGAGCTCGCCGGACGGGCGCACGGGCGCGAGGACGTCGATCTGATCTACGTCAACGACAACCACGGCGACTTCGCGGCCACCCGCGAGGACATCGAGACGCTGGCGCGCAAGGGCAGGCACCCGGAGCTGGTGGAGCCCGTGCTGCCCCCTCGCGACTGCGCCTTCCTGCCCAAGGTGCGCCACAGCGCGTTCTTCGGCACCTCGCTCGAATACCTCCTGCGCCGCCGGGAGGTCGAGACGCTGGTGCTGACCGGCCAGGTGACCGAGCAGTGCATCCTGTACACCGCGCTCGACGCCTACGTGCGCCATTTCTCCATCCGGGTGCCACGTGACTGCGTCGCCCACATCCACGCCGACCTCGGCGACGCGGCGCTGCGGATGATGGAGCGCAACATGGGGGCGGAGATCACGACGGCCGGGCGGTGCCTCGCTCCGGCCGAATGATCGTTTGTTCCGCGGGCCCGAGGGTAATGGCGGGCGATGTCGGAAATCTCCCAACTCCAGCGCCTTGTGCCCAACCGGCAGGATCTCCGGGTCCGTATGCGGCTGTCGGCGGCGGAATTCCTGTTGACCCCGCTGCTCATGGTGCTCGGAGCGGTGGCGCTGGCGGTGGGGTCGGTCTCGGCGGACATCTCCTCGTCGGAGTGGCCCGCCGACGTCCGGGCGGTCTTCCTGCGGCTGTTCCCGCACGACAACCTGGTCAAGATGCTGAGCGTGATCGCGACGGGCCTGGTGACGGTCACCACGCTCACCCTGTCGGCGCTGCTGGTGGCGGTCTCGCACACCGCGACGTCGGTGGCGCCGGTGGTGTTCGACCAGTTCCTCCGGCGCAGGGCCAACCAGGCATATTTCGGATATGTCGCCGGTTGTGCCACCTACACCTATCTCGTGATGGCCGTCTCGCGGCCCGAATGGGCCGGGGTGGGGGCGCTCCTGGCGGTCGTGCTGGCCGCGGGGGCGCTCATCCTGCTGGTGTTCATGGGATATCTCATGATCGACCAGATGCGTCCCACCTCCGTGGTGCGCTCGATCCAGGAGCTGGCCTACCGGGCCCGGGTGCGCCAGATGCCGCTGCTGGCCCGTTCCCGCACGGGCTCCCTGCTGGAGGGGGAGTCGGTCCCGGTGACGACCCGGGCCACCGGATACGTGATCGACATCAGCACGGCCCGCCTGGAGTCGCTGCTGGCCGGCACGGGGGAGACGGTCGAGGTCGCCTTCCAGGTGCGCATCGGCGACCTGCTCGCCTACGGCGACACCGTCGCCCGGATCCGCGGCGGGAGCCCCGGGCAGCGCGCCCACGTCGCCGAGACCGTCCTCACCTGCGTCACGATCGACCGGGCCCGCAACGCCGACGTCGATCCCGATTACGCCATCGAGCAGCTCGGCAACGTCGCCTGGGCCGCCACCTCCACCCGGCAGAACCCCGACGTGGCGCTCGCCGCGGTCGGGGCCCTGCGCGACCTGTCGGCCCGCTGGGCGGCCGCGGGCGTCCCCGACGCCGGCGAGTACGGCGGGCCGCTGCCGGTGGTCTACGACGACGCCGTGCAGCGGCGCATCGCGGCCGCGCTGATCGACCTGATCGTCGTCAGCGCCTCCTCGCGGCAGCACCAGACGTGCGCCGTGGCCCTGTCCACGCTGGCCGACATCCTGCCCCAGCTACCGGAGCGCGACAAGGACGTCGCGGTGCGGAGCCTGCAGCGGGCGCTGCCGGCGACGCTCTCCCATGTGGCGAGCGTGGAGATGGGGCGCGGCCTGGCCAAGCTGCGCGCGGCGCTCGACGCGATCGGCATGGAGGACATGGCCGACCAGGTCCGCGAGATGGGGCCGCGGCTGGTCAGGGAGAGCGGTCTGAGCGACAAGGACGACCTGATCGACCACCTCGACGACACCGAGACCACCGGTCCCCGGTCCTTCCGGTTCCGCTGAATCCGGGAGCGCCGTGAAAACCGAGGTCAAGGCCATGTGATTTTTCACCCGAAAAGGTATGAATGTGTTTTCTACGGGCACCCGA
The DNA here is from genome assembly GCF_053588315.1 of Streptosporangium sp. NPDC003464. NCBI lineage: Bacteria > Bacillati > Actinomycetota > Actinomycetes > Streptosporangiales > Streptosporangiaceae > Streptosporangium > Streptosporangium sp. NPDC003464. The sequence goes on from NZ_JBSFPS010000001.1 coordinate 41,371, forward strand.
TCCAGAAGCTGAGCCGCCCACTGTCGAGCTTCTCCACGTTCATTGGATCCCGCCTATGTCTATCCAGGGCAACGTCATTCCCATCATCCACTGGTCCCGCCGCTCCTCCTGCCTCAACGAGGACCCCGAGCTCTTCTTCCCCGTGTCCGCCGAGGGGCCCGGCCGGGAGCAGTACGAACAGGCCAAAGCCGTCTGCCGCCGCTGTCCGGTACGGCTGCGCTGCCTGGACTACGCCTTGAACACCCGCCAGATGTACGGCGTGTGGGGAGGCACCACCCCCGACGAGCGCAGAGCCGCCATGGCGGCGACGAGGCGCGGGGTGAGGTGACCGCCCGCACGGGTATGGAGCGGCCACCTCGGGACGCCGCCGGGCGGGGGAGCGCGCCGGCGGCCCGGACGCGCCCGCGCGCGGGGCGGCGTCCCCGGCCGTCCCCTCAGCCGGGGGCCCGCTCAGCCGGGGCCCGCTCCGGCTCGGGGACGCCGAGGAGGGCGGCCAGCCGTGCCGCGTTGCGCTGGGAGTTGTCCCCGCAGCAGTTGTTCAGGAGCACGTGGGTGGTCGGGACCTGGCCGGCGAGCGCGCGGATCCTGGTGGCCCAGCGCCTGAGCTCGGGCTCCGAGTACAGATAGGCGAAGCGCTCCTCGATCTTCTTGCTGGTCCACCTGCCGGAGTGCCCGTGGAGGCGGACGACGGCCAGGTCGGAGGTCGCGGCGAGGACCGGCGGGATCGACGACGGGTGCCCCTGCGGCATGTCGACGCACACGTAGGGGATGTCGTGCGAGGCGAGGAAGTCGAGGGTCTCGGCCCGGTTGTCCTCCGCCATCCAGGTGTGGTTGCGGAACTCCACGCAGATGCGCATGGGGCCGCAGCGGCGCGCGCATTCGAGGATGTAGCGCCGGTTCTCCCTCCCGATGGGGAACCACGGGGGGAACTGGAAGAGCAGGGTCCCCAGCTTCCCCGCCTCGTGCAACGGCCTGAGCGCGCTCAGGAAGCGCTGCCAGACCTCCTCGGCGACCCGCGGCCCGACGTCGCTCAGGTAGACCGTCCGCTTCGACGTGCCGAGCCCGTCCCGCAGGTCCTTGTAGAGGGACTCCCGCCGGGTGGGGTGGTTGGTCAGCAGGGAGAACGCCTTGACGTTGAAGGTGAACCCCCGCGGGGTGCGGTCCCGCCAGGCCTCCACCGTGCGCTGGGCCGGCGGGTGGTAGTAGGTGGCGTCCACCTCGACGATCGGGAACCGCGAGGCGTAGTAGGCCAGGCGCGCGGCCGGGGTGGACGCGCCGGCGGGATACCAGCCCGACTCCAGCAGCGACCTGTCCGTCCACGAGGCCGTGCCGACCAGGATCCGCTCCACGTCCGGCCGTCCCCCGTCACCGGCGGCGGGCCAGGCGATCCCGTCCAGGGAGAGCTGTGTCGTCATACCGGGCCCCTGCCCCGTCGGGGAGCGCCGTCACCTCCGTGACCGCACTCCCTCGGGGGCCGGGGGCGCCGCGGTTCACGCCGGCATCCGCTGGGTGTCGCGTGCGGGATGGCGGTGGGCGGCGGCCGCCGCGGCGAAGGCCGAGGTGAAGTCCTCCAGGTTCCCCTCGGCGTCGATGACCACTCCCGGCTGCGCGGAGGATCCGACCCGCGCGTCCTCCAGCAGCTCCACCCCGGCGCCCATGGCTCCGACGGCCTTGCCGTGCTTGAACGCCTCCGAGACGAAGTGCACGGCGTCGCCGTCCTCGCACAGGGCCTGCACGCTCGCCTTCCCGCCGGGCACCACCACGGCGTCGTAGAGCACCGAGGCCACGGTGCTCATCGCGCGGGTCACCGGGACCTGCTCGCCGTCCTCGCCCCGTACCGCGCCGTCCCGCGCGGCCAGCACCTCGCAGATCGCCCCCATGACGGTGAGCGCCGCCTGCACGCCCTCGACCTGGGCGGCGTCGACGCCGTCGGCGGCGAGAATGGCGATCTTCCTGGTGGCGACGCTCTCCACCCGGGCGTGGTCCTGGCTGAGGGCGGGGGAGGCGTGGCCGTGGTTGGGCACGGCGGGCCCGGCGGGCGGCGCCACCCCGACGCCCTCGGCGACCAGGACGGCCAGGTCGTGGTCGACGTGGTTGAGGTTGCGGACCACGCCCTCGCGCACGTGGATGTGGGCCACCTTGCCGAGCTCGAAGCGGAAGGCCGCGACGATGTGCGCCTTCTCCCAGCCGGCCATGCTGTTCCAGAACAGGGTGGCCTGACTGTAGTGGTCGGCGAAGCTCGCGCTGCGCTTGCGGATCTTGTCGCCGTCCACCCGTTCCTGGTAGTGGGTGTAGGCGCCCGCGCCGTCGACCGCCGGGCAGCCGGCGCCGAGGGAGTTGGGGTGGTAGCTCGCCTGGCCCCGGGGGATGGTCATCTGGTGGTAGCCGTCGCGATGGTGGTTGCGGACCTCGGCCACCGGCCGGTTGACCGGGATCTGCGGGAAGTTCGGCCCGCCGAGCCTGATCAGCTGGGTGTCGAGATAGGAGAACAGCCGGGCCTGCAGCAGCGGGTCGTTGGTGAAGTCGATGCCCGGCACGACGTTGCCGAGATGGAAGGCGACCTGCTCGGTCTCGGCGAAGAAGTTGTCGGGGTTGCGGTCGAGCACCAGGCGCCCGACCGGCCGCACCGGCACCTGCTCCTCCGGAATGATCTTCGTGGCGTCCAGGAGGTCGAAGTCGAAGGCGTGCTCGTCCTCCTCCGGCACGAGCTGGACGCCGAGCTCCCACTCGGGGAAGTTCCCGCTCTCGATCGCCTCCCACAGGTCCCTGCGGTTGAAGTCGGGGTCCTTGCCGGCGATCTTCTGGGTCTCGTCCCAGACGAGTGAGTGGATGCCGAGCTTGGGCCTCCAGTGGAACTTCACGAAGGTGCCGCGCCCCTCGGCGTCGACGAGGCGGAAAGTGTGCACCCCGAAGCCCTGCATCATCCGGTAGCTGCGGGGCAGCGCCCGGTCCGACATCAGCCACATCATCATGTGGGTGGTCTCGGGCTGCAGCTGCACGAAGTCCCACAGCGTGTCGTGGGCCGAGGACGCCTGCGGGATCTCGTTGTGCGGCTCCGGCTTCACCGCGTGCACGAAGTCGGGGAACTTGACGCCGTCCTGGATGAAGAAGACCGGCATGTTGTTGCCCACGAGGTCGAAGTTGCCCTGCGGGGTGTAGAACTTGGTGGCGAAGCCGCGCACGTCACGCACCGTGTCGGCGGACCCCCGCGAGCCGGCCACCGTGGAGAAGCGGGTGAAGACCGGGGTCCGCACTCCCGGCGTGGTGAGGAACCGCGCGGTGGTGAAGGCGGCCAGCGAGTCGTCGTAGGGCTCGAAGTAGCCGTAGGCCCCCGCGCCGCGGGCGTGCACCACCCGCTCCGGGATCCGCTCGTGGTCGAAGTGGGTGATCTTCTCCCGGAAGTGGAAGTCCTCCATCAGCGTCGGGCCCCGCTCGCCCGCCCTGAGCGAGTTGTCGGTGTCGTCCACCCGGATGCCTTGCTCGGTGGTCAGGTTGGTGCCGTGAAAGTCGACCCGGGCCTCGTCCAGCTGCCGGTCCTTGTCCGTACGGTCGTCGGCGGTCATGAGTCCTCCTGTCGGGCGTCGGTAGGCGGCGCCTCGACGCAGGACGGCTATACCCGGCCCCCGCCCCCGAAACGGGGAGGCGGTGATCCCTTCCCCTGCCCTTTACGGTCGCTTTCCTCCCGCGCCGGCTACGGCCGTCCGCCGACCCCGCTCGACACCTCGCCGATCCGCGCCGGGCCGCCGGCGTGGGACGACAGGGGCGGGGTGTCCATTCCCGCGGCGGAGCGCAGGCCCTCCAGCAGCTCCCGCAGCGCCTCGACCGCCGTGTGGCGGGGCTGCCAGCCGAGCTCGGTGCGGGCGCGGGTGACATCCATGATCGGTACTCTGAGCACCAGGTCGACCAGGCCGGGCGCGGCGGGGACCAGGCGCATGTGCCAGGCGAGGGCGGCGGTGTTCCTGAGCACCCAGCCCGGGACGGGCACCAGCCGGGCGTCGAGCAGCTCGGCCAGCACGGACGGTTCGATCACGGGATCGGCGGCGAGGTTGAAGGCGCCCGACACCGGCCGGGTGACCGCCAGGCGGTAGGCCTCGCCGGCGTCCTCGGCGTGGAGCGCCTGGAACATGAGCCCGGGGGTGTCGGGCACGAAGGGGATCAGACGCGGCCGCACCAGCCGCTGCGGCACGAGCGGCCCCCCGAACAGCCGGCGCTGCTCGGTCGCCGCCTCCCGTTTGAAGATGAAGCCCGGCCGCAGCCGCACGACCCTGGTGTCCGGGTGGTCGCGCTCGAACACGTCGAGCAGGCGCTCCACGTACGCCTTCTCCCTGCCGTAGGCGGCACCCGGCCAGCCGTGGGTGGGCCACTCCTCGGTCACCGGCCGGTTCTTCGGGCCGGGGGAGTAGGCGCCCACCGACGAGGCGTGGACCACGACGGGGACGTTCCGCTCCGCCGCGGCCTCAAGGACCCGCACGCTGCCCAGGACGTTGACCCGCCAGGTCGCCACCGGGTCGCGGGTGGGCTGGAACAGCCACGCCAGGTGCACGACCGCGTCCGCCCCGGCGAAATGCGGCGCCAGGTCGCCGGTGGAGACGTCCACGGCGTGCCAGGTGGTCTTGTCCGGCTGCCAGTCCGGCAGCCGGCGGGCCAGGCCCACGATGGATGTGACGTTCTGGTCGGAGGCGAGGGCGGACACCACGCTCGTGCCCACGTTCCCGGTCGCGCCGACGACTACTACACGCATGTGTACCGCCTGCCCGCGACGGGACGGCCGAACCGCCGCCGACCAGGGCTTTGCCGTACGGTGCCCTTTCCGGCCCGGGGCGCCGGGGCCGGCGCCCGGCGGACCCGGCGCGGGCCGTGAGGTCCGGGCTCCCCGCCTCCCGCCGTCGCGCCCGGCCCCCCGGCCCGCGGCCCGCCGACCTCAGTCCTGCCCGGCCTGCCGTACGCGGACGTCGCCCTCGCCGGAACGCGCGTTCAGCGAGCGTGGGGCGGTGGAGGCCCGGGGTACGCGTGAGGTGGCCCTGCCATCCTTGCTGGAGACCGTGACGCGGTAGGCGTCGCCGGTCCTCGGCACCACCACGTCGACGGTCCCGCTGCCGGAGACGGCCTCCACCCGGCTGGGGACCGTGGTGAAGTACAGGGCGACGAGGCCGTCGGACGAGCGCGCCGTGACGTCGGAGGAGCCGATCCGCCGCGCGGTCACCTTGCCGCTCCGGCTGACCAGGCGCATCGGCCCGGAGACGGCGTCGGTGCGCACGTCGCCGCCGCGGCTGGTGGCGTTCAGCGCCCGGGTGAGGCGGACGGCGCTCACGTCGTCGTCGCCGTCGACCTCGACCGCGACGCCCGGCGGCACCTTGACCGTGTACTGGGCGTCGCAGTCGATCACGATGCCGGAGCAGACGGCGCCCACCGTCAGGGTGCCGCCCTTCAGCGTCCACGACGCGTTGCCCTCGTCGGCGGCCTTGCCCTTGAGCCGCCTGTCGACCTCGAGCGTGCCGGCGACGCCGGGTTCGAGGCGGACCGGCGTGCCCGTCGCCCTGATCACCAGCTCCGCCGCGGAGTAGGGGAACTCCCGGGAGTCGTGCCGCTCACGGCCGGTGGAACCGAGGCCGCAGCCGGCGGCCGCCAGGAGGACGAGGCCGGCTGTCATCAGATGTGGGGTTCGGAGAGTCACGCGCCCAGCCTCGCCGCGGCGCTCCCCCGGGGCATCGGCCGTTCGGCCGACCGGCGGGCGGAACCGGCCGGGAAGATCGGCCGTTCGGCCGGAGTTCCCGCGGCCCGCGCGCCGGGAGGCCGGATGTGCCAGCCTTGGTGCATGGCAACTGCGCGCTGGAACGGCGAGATCATCGCAGAGAGCGACGAGACCCGGGTCGTGGAGGGCAACCACTACTTCCCCGTCGAATCGGTGTCCCCGCAATACCTGAAGCCGTCGGAGACCACCACGGTCTGCCCCTGGAAGGGGACGGCGAACTACTACACGCTGCACGTCGACGGCGCGGACAACCCCGACGCCGCCTGGTACTACGCGGAACCCAAGCCGGAGGCCGCCCACATCAAGGGCTACGTGGCCTTCTGGAAGGGCGTGGAGGTCACCGGCTGACAGGCCGGGCCAGGGGCCGGAGGCGGTCCGGCCACCGACGGGCACCGCCGGCGTCACGCGACGCCGGCGGTGCCGGGTCTCCCGCCGTGCCTCCGCCCGGCGGCCGGCGGGCCGTGCCGGGCGGCCGGAGGGGTCAGCCGACCAGGTCGGCCTCCAGGTCGTGGCCGTAGATCCAGGAGTTCTGCCGCAGCGGGTCGCCGCCGGCGAAGGCCGCGTCGCGCTCACGCTGGGCGGGGCCGTCGGGCAGGTGGTTATGCACCTCCCGGCCGCGGCTCATGAGCTGGACCTGCGACGCCCGGGGCCGGCGGATCTCCTCATAACGCAGCAGCGCCCGCGCCGCCGTCTCGCGCGTGGCCCCCCGGAGGCAGGCCGCCAGGACCGCCGCGTCCTCGACCGCCTGGCAGGCGCCCTGCCCGAAGAAGGGCAGCATCGCGTGGGCGGCGTCCCCCAGGAGGGTGACCCGCCCGTCGGTCCAGCGCTCCAGCGGGCTGCGGTCGTACAGGGCCCAGCGTTTGGTGCCGGTCGCCGAGGCGATCAGCTGCCCGAGCCGGGGATCCCACGTCTCGAACTCCCGCGCCAGGTCCTCGACCCGGCCGTCGGCCGTCCACGACTCGATCCGCCAGTCGCCGGCCGGCACGATCGCGACGACGTTGACCAGGCGCCCTCCGCTGATCGGGTAGTGGACGAAGTGCCGGCCCGGCCCCAGCCACAGCGAATGCACCGGCCGCAGCGCCAGCTCGGGCGCGTTCTCGGCCGGGACCAGGCACCGGTAGGCGCACAGGCCGGAGAAGCGTGCCGGGTCCTCGGTGACGACCGCGGGTCGGACGGTGGAGTGGATCCCGTCGGCGCCGACGACCGCGTCGGCGACCACCGTCGTGGTCCCTCCCCGCCCGTCGGTGAGGACCAGCTCGACCTCCCGGCCGTCCTGCCGCAGGCCGGTCAGCCGCCGGTCGAGCCGTACCGCGTCCTCGGGCAGCGCCTCCAGCAGCATGGTCATCAGGTCGGCCCGGTGCGCGACGTAGCAGTCGGTGCCGTACAGCCGCCGGCACTCCTCCCCCATCCGCTGGGAGAACAGCACCCGCCCGTCCTGCCAGCGCCGGAACTCCCAGGCCGTCTCCAGGGCCACCGCGGACTCCGCCAGCCGCTCGCCGAGCCCGGCCCGCACCAGGGGGCGGACCATGTTGGGGGCGACGACGATGCCCGCCCCGACCTCTCGCAGCTCGGCGGCCTGCTCGTAGACGGTGGCCTCGACGCCGGCCTGCCTCAGCAGCAGGGCGGCGGCCAGGCCGCCGAGCCCTCCTCCGACGATGGCGATCTCCACTTCCGGCTTCCTCTCCTCGGGCGGGGTCAGGCGGTCGAGCCCTCGGGCGGGCTCAAGCGCGCAGAACGTGAAGATCTTTGTACATCCCGCCCGGATCCGGTAGACGCCCGAGGTCCGGACGGCCCGCGCTACGCCAGGCGGCCCACGGCGCCGTCGACCCTGAGCTGCGGCAGCTCGGGGCGGAGGAGCGGCGGGAGGGCGTCGTCGCCGCGCCAGTCCTGCACGGGGACCAGCCCCGGCTCCACCAGCTCGAACCCGTCGAGCAGCGCGAGGACCCGCTCGCGGGAGCGGAAGGTCGGCTGGGCGGGGGAGCCGGCCGTGGCGGCCGTCAGCTGGGCCACCGCCTCCGGCGAGCTCTCGGCCATCGCGTGCGAGAACGCCAGGTGGCTGCCGGCGGCCATGCGCTCCCGGAAGGCGGCGACGATGCCGGCCGGGTCCTCGGCCTCGGTGACGAAGTGCAGCACCCCCACCATCAGCACGCCGACCGGCTGGGCGAAGTCGATGAGCGCGGCGACCCGCGGGTCGCCGAGGACGGCGCCGGGACGACGGATGTCGGCCTGGACGCTCGCCACGTTCTCGTCGAGGGCGAGCAGCACCTCGGTGTGCAGGTGCACGACGGGGTCGTGGTCGACGTAGACCACGGAGGCCGGAGGGCCGACCTTGCCGGCGACCTCGTGCACGCTGGGCGAGGTCGGTATGCCGGTGCCGAGATCGATGAACTGCCGGACGCCCCGCTCCGCCATGAGGCGCACGGCCCGGACCAGGAAGTCCCGGTTGGCCCGGGCCACCAGACGGGTGTCGGGCGCCACCGCCAGCAGCCGCCCGGCGACGGCCCGGTCGACGGCGAGATTGTCCTTGCCGCCCAGGAGGTAGTCGTAGACACGCGCGGAGCTCGGCACGTTGGGGTCGACGCCGGGGGGAACGCGCTCCAACTCCGTCACCAGGAGGTCTCCTTCGTCGGCGGAACCGGAAAGTGATCCTACTGGAAACACTCCGCCGACGATCAAGGCGGTCGCCGCCGGGGCCGGGGCGCCGATCGGGCCGTGACCGGGGGAGCGGCCGGGCCATGACCGCCGCGCGCGCCGGCCCCGTGGCCGCCGGGCCGCACCGGAGCGGAACCGGTGGCCCGTGTGGTTTGAATCCCGCACCGGAGGAACTGTCGAAGGTATGGATGCACTCGAGCACATCGACGCCTACTGGCGGGCGGCCAACTACCTGTCGGTCGGCCAGATCTACCTGCTGGACAACCCGCTGCTGGAGGAACCGCTCCGTCCCGAGCACATCAAGCCCCGGCTGCTGGGCCACTGGGGGACCACTCCGGGGCTGAACTTCTGCTTCGCGCACCTCAACCGGATCATCCGGGAACGCGGCCAGGACATGATCTACATCGCCGGGCCCGGGCACGGCGGCCCGGCGGCGGTCGCCCACGCCTGGCTGGAGGGCTCCTACACCCACAGGTATCCCGACGTCGGGCAGGACGCCGAGGGCATGCGCCGGCTGTTCCGGCAGTTCTCCTTCCCCGGCGGCATCCCCAGCCACGTCGCGCCCGAGGTCCCGGGCTCCATCCATGAGGGCGGCGAGCTCGGCTACTCGCTGGCCCACGCCTACGGCGCCGCCTTCGACAACCCCGGTCTGGCCGTGGCCTGCGTGATCGGCGACGGCGAGGCCGAGACCGGGCCGCTGGCCGCCGGCTGGCACTCCAACAAGTTCCTCGACCGCGGACGCGACGGCGCCGTCCTGCCGATCCTGCACCTGAACGGCTACAAGATCGCAAACCCGACCGTCCTGGCCCGCATCCCCGAGGAGGAGCTGGTCAAGCTCATCGAGGGCTACGGCTACCGCCCGCACATCGTCTCCGGCGACGATCCGGCGGTCATGCACGGCCTGATGGCCGAGACCCTCGACACGGTCTTCGACGAGATCGCCGAGTTCAGGGACGGCCGTGCCGAGCGACTGCCGATGATCGTGCTGCGCACGCCCAAGGGCTGGACCGGCCCGCGCGAGGTGGACGGCCTCCCGGTCGAGGGCACCTGGCGGGCCCACCAGGTGCCGCTGTCGGAGGTCCGCCAGAACGCCGAGCACCGGGCGATGCTGGAGGAGTGGATGCGCTCCTACCGGCCGGAGGAGCTCTTCGACGCCCAGGGCAGGCCGGTCGCGGAGATCCTCCGGACCGTGCCCGAGGGGCCGCGCCGGATGAGCGCCAACCCGCACGCCAACGGCGGTGAGCTGCTCAAGCCGCTGGTGCTGCCCGACTTCCGCGACCACGCCGTCGAGGTCAAGTCCCCCGCCGCCCAGCCGAGCGAGCCGACCAAGGTCCTGGGCCGCCTCCTGCGCGACGTCATCGCCGCCAACCCGGACAACTTCCGGCTGATGGGACCCGACGAGACCGCCTCCAACCGGCTGTCGGCGGTGTTCGAGGCCACCGACCGCGCGTGGGACGCCGAGATACTGCCGACCGACGAGAACCTCGGCCCGGGCGGCCGGGTCATGGAGGTGCTCAGCGAGCACCTGTGCCAGGGCTGGCTGGAGGGCTACCTGCTGACCGGCCGGCACGGCCTGTTCAACTGCTACGAGGCGTTCATCCACATCGTCGACGCGATGTTCAACCAGCACGCCAAGTGGCTGGAGTCGTCCCACAAGATCACCTGGCGCCGTCCGGTGGCCTCGCTCAACTACCTGCTCTCCTCGCACGTGTGGCGCCAGGACCACAACGGCTTCAGCCACCAGGACCCCGGGTTCATCGACGTGGTGATGAACAAGAAGGCGTCGGTGGTCCGGATCTACCTGCCGCCGGACGCCAACACCCTGCTCTCGGTCGCCGACCACTGCCTGCGCTCGCGCGACTACGTCAACCTCGTCGTCGCCGGCAAGCAGCCGGTGCTCGACCTCTTCCCGATGGAGGAGGCGATCGCGCACTGCACCCGCGGCCTGGGCATCCTGGAGTGGGCCTCCACCGACGCGGGGGTCGAGCCCGACGTGGTCCTGGCCTGCGCCGGTGACGTGCCCACCCTGGAGACCCTCGCCGCCGCCGCGCTGCTGCGCGAGCACCTGCCCGAGCTGAGGGTCCGGGTGGTCAACGTCGTCGACCTGATGCGGCTGCAGCCGCCGTCCGAGCATCCGCACGGCATGTCCGACGCCGAGTTCGACACCCTGTTCACCGCCGACCGGCCGATCATCTTCAACTTCCACGGCTATCCCTGGTCGATCCACCGCCTGACCTACCGGCGGCACGGACACCACAACATCCACGTGCGCGGCTACAAGGAGGAGGGCACCACCACCACCCCGTTCGACATGGTGATGCTCAACGACATCGACCGCTTCCACCTGGTGATGGACGTCATCGACCGGGTCCCCGGCCTGGCCGCCAGAGCGGCGCACCTGCGCCAGCACATGTCCGACGAGCGGCTGCGCGCCCGTGCCCACACCCGCGAGTACGGCGAGGACCCGGCGGAGATCCGCGACTGGAGCTGGCCGTACTGAGCCGGTCACACCGGGCCGGTCACACCGGAAAGGAACCGTGAGGATGTTCGAGGGCTTCAAGGAAGAGCGGGTGGGCACGGGCGAGGCCGAGCTGTTCGTGCGGCACGGCGGCTCCGGGCCGCCCGTCCTGCTCCTGCACGGCCACCCCCGCACCCACGCGACCTGGCACCGCGTCGCGCCGCTGCTCGCCGGAGACTTCACCGTGGTCTGCCCGGACCTGCGCGGCTACGGCAGGTCGTCCAAACCGGCGAGCACCGCCGACCACGAGCCCTACTCCAAGAGGGCGATGGCCCGTGACTGCGCCGCGCTGATGCGCGTGCTCGGTCACGGGCGCTTCGCCGTCGTGGGCCATGACCGGGGTACCTACGTGGCCCAGCGGCTGGCCCTAGACCACCCGGATATGATCACCCGTCTCGTCGTGATCGACGGGGTGCCGATCGGCGAGGCGCTGGCCCGGGCCGACGCCAGGTTCGCCGCCGCCTGGTGGCACTGGTTCTTCCTCGGCCAGACGGCCAGGCCCGCCGAACGGGTGATCAACGCCGACCCCGACGCCTGGTACGGCGGGACCCCGGAGGCGATGGGCGCCGAGGCGTACGAGGACTACCGGCGGGCGATCCACGACCCGGCCACGGTCCACGCGATGTGCGAGGACTACCGGGCCGGACTCGGCCTGGACCGGGCCGCCGACGACGCCGACCGCCGGGCCGGCCGCCGGATCGCCTGCCCCACGCTGTTCCTGTGGGCCACCGGCGACGACATGGAGGCTCTCTACGGGGATCCACTGGCGATCTGGCGCGGCTGGGCCGACGACCTGCGCGGCGCGCCGATCGGCTCCGGCCACCACGTCGCGGAGGAGGCGCCGGCCGAGCTCGCCGCCGAACTGCTGCGCTTCCTCGGCGGGGCCCATGTCTGACAGGCGGCTCGCCGGGTAGGCGACAACACATGACAGACGAGGGACTGGTGTTGCTGGCGGCGTGGGGGCAGTTCGCCGTGCTGCTGGGCGCGCTGGCCTACTTCCTGCTGAGGCGGCAACGTCCATGAGGGCCGCCGGGAGGGCGCGGCCCGGTGCGAGGGCGCGGCGCGCGGAGGGCGCGCTGGCGCTCCTGCTCGCCGCCGGGACGCTGGCCGGATGCGTCAGCCCGGCCTGGGACGACCACGACTACGGGCTCAAGGCGGCAGCCAGCGCCGAGGCCGTCGCCTCGACCGTGACGATCGCCCGGCACGCCGTCGGCGGGCACGACCGGCTGACCACCCCCTACCTGAAGGTCCTGCTCACCGGGGCCGTCACCGACGTGCGGAGCGTCGACGGCCAGTTCGCGGGGGTGCAGCCGCCCAGCGACGCGGCGGAGCGGGTCGGACAGCAGCTCCTCGACCTGACCGGCCGGGCCGAGGACGAGCTGGCCGGGCTGCTCGTCCAGGTCAGGCGGGGCGGGCTCCGGGACCCGGCGGGAGCCGTACGGGAGCTGCGGACGCTGGGGGAGGACCTCCAGCGGTTCGGGGAGGCGCACCGATGAAGAAGGTGCTCGGGATCACCCTCGGCATCCTCACGGCCTTCGGCGGGTTCGTCGACATCGGCGACCTGGTGGCCAACGCGCTGGTCGGCTCCCGGTTCGGGATGTCGCTGGCCTGGGTGGTCGTGGTCGGAGTGGTGGGCATCTGCGTCTTCGCCGAGATGTCGGGACGGATCGCCGCCGTCTCCGGCCGGCCGGTCTTCGACCTGGTCCGTGAGCGGCTGGGGCCCCGGGCCGGGCTGGTCAATCTGGTCGCGTCGCTGTTCGTGAACGTGCTCACCCTCGCCGCCGAGATCGGCGGCGCCTCCCTGGCGCTGGAGCTGGCGACCGGGGTGAACTACCTGCTCTGGGTGCCCGGCGTGGCGCTGGTCGCCTGGCTGGTGATGTGGCGGGTCAGGTTCGAGATCATGGAGCGCGTCTTCGGCCTGGCGGGGCTGGCCCTGGTGGTGTTCGCCGTCGCCCTGTGGCAGCTCGGCCCCGACTGGGGCGGCCTGCTGGAGCAGGCGACCCGGCCCCAGGTGCCCGCCGACGAGGGCGTGCCGACCTACTTCTACTACGCCGTCGCCCTGCTCGGCGGGGCGATGACACCCTACGAGGTGTTCTTCTTCTCCTCCGGCGGGGTCGAGGAGCGCTGGACGCGCAGGGACCTGTCGCTCTCCCGGGCGAACGTGTTCGCCGGGTTCCCGTTGGGCGGCCTGCTGTCACTGGCCATCGCCGCCTGCGCCGCCACGGTCTTCCTGCCCGACATGGCGCAGGTGGACAGCCTCAGCCAGATGGTGCTGCCGGTCGGCCTCGGCCTGGGGCAGGTCGGCCTGGCCCTGGTGATCGTGGGCGTGTTCGCCGCGACCTTCGGCGCCACCCTGGAGACCGCGCTGTCGTCGGCGTACTCGGTCAGCCAGTACTTCGGCTGGCAGTGGGGCAAATACGTCCGCCCGGTACGGGCCGCCCGGTTCCACGCGGTCCTGCTCGTCTCGATGGTCGTGGCGACGGCGCTGATCCTCACCACCATCGACCCGATCATGGTGACCGAGTACTCGCTGGTCTTCTCCGCGGCCGCGCTCCCGCTCACCTACCTGCCGGTGCTGATGGTCGCCAACGACTCCGACTACATGGGGGAGAAGGTCAACGGCCGCTTCAGCAACTTCCTGGGGACCATTTACATGGTGCTGCTCATCGTGGTGGCGGTGGCGGCGATCCCGTTGATGCTCGCGACGAAGGCGGGGCAATGAAGGCAAGAGTGATCCACGCCCTGCTGCACCTGCTCGACCGGCAGGTCATGCGGGAGGACGACGAGCACCTGCTGTGCAAGGTGGACGATCTGGAACTGGCGCTCGACGGCGACGGCAGGCCGTACGTCACGGCCGTCCTGGCCGGTCCGCTGGCGCTGGGGCCGCGCGTCGGAGGGGTGCCGGGGCGGTTGATGGTCGCGGTGACGGAGCTGCTGCGGTCGGAGGAGGACCCCCGGCCCTACCGGATCGACATGGCCGAGGTCACCGCGATCGGTGATGCGGTGAAGGTGACCCGCGGCCACCGGCCGCTCCGGCTGGAGCGCTGGACGGCCGAGCACGTCATCTCCAGGATCCCGGGGGCCGGCCATGCGGATGAGTGAGCTGATCGGCCGCGTCGTGCACGACGCGGCGGGCGAGGTGGCCGGGCAGGTCGCCGACGTACGGCTCAAGCAGGACGGCCCGATGCTCGGCCAGGTCCAGCACGCCTTCGCGGTGGACGGTTTCGTCATCGTGCCCCGGCACACCGGGCAGCTGTTCGGCTACGAGCGCGCGGTGGCCGACCACGGCCCCTGGCTGGTCCGCGCGCTCGTCCGCGGGCTCCACCGGCACAGCGTGTTCGCCTCCTGGGAGCAGGTCGCCGACCTGGACGGCGGGCGGGTACGGCTGCGTGTCCGGCGGGACGCGCTCACCCCGCTGCGGGAGATGGCCAGGTGGGAGTGATCCGTTTGGGCCCGTCACAGAGGGTATGAGGGCGTCGCTGCACCTCGACAGGGAGAAGGAGGAGGCGAAGATGCCCAAGTTCGGATATTTCCTTTCTTGTGAGGAACACGGCCCCAAGGAGCTCGTACGGCAGGCCAAACGTGCCGAGCAGGCCGGGTTCGAGGCCCTGTGGATCTCCGACCACTTCCATCCGTGGCTGGACGTGCAGGGCAACAGCCCGTTCGTCTGGTCGGTGATCGGCGCGCTGGCCGAGGCCACCTCGCTGCCCATCACCACCGCGGTCACCTGCCCGCTGGTCCGCGTCCACCCCGCGATCATCGCCCAGGCCGCCGCGACCAGCGCGGCGCTGACCGGTGGCCGCTTCCAGCTCGGAGTGGGCACGGGGGAGGCCCTCAACGAGCACATCATCGACTCCCGCTGGCCTCCGGCGTCCGAACGCCTGGAGATGCTGGAGGAGGCGGTCGAGCTCATGCGCGAGCTGTGGAGCGGCAGGCTGGTGACCCACCGGGGCACCCACTACGACCTCGACACCGCCCGCCTCTACACGCTCCCCGACGAGCCCCCGCCTGTCTACATGTCCGGTTTCGGGGAGAAGTCGGTGGAGCTGGCCGGCCGAATCGCCGACGGCTACATCAGCACCGGCCCCAGCGCGGAGCTGGTGGAGAAGTTCCGCCGGGCCGGTGGGGAGGGCAAGCCCGTCCAGGGCGGCCTGAAGGTCTGCCACGCCGCCGACGAGGCCGCCGCGCGCAAGACCGTGCACCGGCTCTGGCCCACCCAGGGCATCAAGGGCGAGGCGTCGCAGTTGCTCCCGCTGCCCAGGCACTTCGAGGAGCTGGCCGAGTCGGTGACCGAGGAGGAGGCGACCGCCTCTACGCCGTGCGGGCCCGACCCGGAGATCCACGCGCAGGCGATCAGGGAGTATCTCGACGCCGGCTTCACCGAGGTCTACATCAGCCAGATCGGTGAGGAACAGGACGCCTTCTTCGACTTCTACGCCAAGGAGGTCCTGCCCCGGATGCGCTGAGCGCACCGATGCGCGGCGGCGCGCGTCCCCGGCCGCCCGCACCACCCCGAGAGGAGAAGATCATGAAGGCTCTCACCTGGCACGGCAAGCGCGACGTACGGGTGGAGGAGGTCCCGGACCCGGCCATCAAGGAACCGACCGACGCGGTCGTCAAGCTCACCACCACCGCGATCTGCGGCTCCGACCTGCACCTGTACGAGCTCCTGGGGCCGTTCATGGGCGAGGGGGACATCCTCGGCCACGAGCCGATGGGCATCGTCGAGGAGGTCGGCGCGGAGGTCACCCACATCAAGCCCGGCGACCGGGTCGTCATCCCCTTCAACATCGCCTGCGGCCACTGCCCCATGTGCGACCTGAAGCTGTTCGCCCAGTGCGAGACCACCCAGGTCCGCGACCAGGGCATGGGCGCGGCGCTGTTCGGTTACACCAGGTTGTACGGCGAGGTGCCGGGGGCGCAGGCGGAGTACCTGCGGGTCCCGCAGGCCCAGTTCGGCCCGGTCAAGGTCCCCCAGGGGCCGCCGGACGAGCGTTTCGTCTACCTGTCCGACGTGCTGCCCACCTCCTGGCAGGCGGTCCGGTACGCCGACGTCCCCGACGGCGGCACGGTCGCGGTCTTCGGGCTGGGGCCGATCGGGCAGATGTCCGCCAGGATCGCCAAGCACCTCGGCCACCGGGTCATCGGGGTCGACGGGGTCCAGGAACGGCTCGCGATGGCGCGCAGGCACGGCGTGGAGGTGCTGGACGCCTCCGTGACCGACGACGTCCCCGAGGCGATCCGCGAGCTGACCGGCGGGCGGGGCCCCGACTCGGTCATCGACGCGGTGGGCATGGAGGCGCACGGCTCCCCGGTCGCCAAGCTCGCCCAGACCGTCACCGGGATACTGCCCGGCGCGCTCGCCGCCCCGCTGATGTCCACCGCGGGGGTGGACCGGCTCGCTGCCCTGAACCAGTCGATCGAGACGGTACGGCGCGGCGGCACGATCTCGGTCGTCGGCGTCTACGGGGGCATGGCCGACCCGATGCCGATGCTGAGGATGTTCGACAAGGGCATCACCCTGCGGATGGGCCAGGCCCACGTCAAGCGCTGGATCGACGACCTGATGCCGCTGGTGAGCGACGACTCCGACCCGCTCGGGGTGATGGACCTGGCCACCCACCGCCTCCCGCTGGAGCAGGCTCCGCACGGCTACGAGATCTTCCAGAAGAAGCAGGACGGGGCCGTCAAGATCCTGCTCACCCCGTAGACACCCCATGAATCAACCGGGACCCACCAGAGAGGAAGACATGGACGCCATCGTGCTCCTGAAGGACGACCACAAGACCGTCGAGAAGCTGTTCAAGGACTTCGAGAAGGCCGGAGACGGTGCGCACCAGAGGAAGCGGGAGATCGTCGACAAGATCATCGAGGAGCTCACCGTCCACGCCCACATCGAGGAGGAGATCTTCTACCCGGCGGCCCGCGAGGGCGCTCCCGGCACCACCGACCACATCCTGGAGAGCGTGGAGGAGCACCACGTGGTGGTCTGGATACTCTCCGAGCTGAAGGGGATGGACCCCGCCGACGAGCGGTTCGACGCCAAGGTCACCGTCCTGATGGAGAACGTGCGTCACCACGTCAAGGAGGAGGAAGAGGACTGGTTCCCGAAGGTGCGCGAGGCGATGGGGCGCAAGGTCCTCCAGGAGATCGGCGAGCGGATGGAGAAGGCCAAGGCCGGAGCGCCCCGCGAGCCGCTCGCGGTGAGCAGCGCCGGTAGCTGACCCGCCGCGCCCCGGGCGGCCCGGCGCCTGGTCCGGGACGCCGGGGCGTTCGGGGCGTCGGGGCCTGCGCCCCGGCCGGTGAGGCCGGGGCCGCGCACGTCTCGGCCGAGGTCAGGGGTGCTGTTCGGTGACCATGAAGGCCACCGACCCTCCCTCGTCGATGTCCGCGTCGAGGGCCTTGTCGTCGAGCATGTCCGCCGCGGTGGGATCCAGGAAGATCCTGGCCCCTTCCGACTCGACCACCTTGTCGTCGGTCTGCGGTCCGTCCACCACCGACAGCAGCAGGGACCCCGTGCCGTCTGCCTGTGAGGAGATACGGACGCCGGTGTCGCTGGATTCGGCTACCTGAGAGCTGAGGTCCCGGATCACCTGGGCCGCGGTGTCGGTCAATGTGAGCATTGTGACTCCTTGTCGGGATCGGGTTGGGATTCTTCGCCCTTTCCCGCTCTGGACCAGCCCAACCATGCCCCTCCAGATTTCCCTTCCCGGGGCTTGCGCGGCCCCGGGAAGGGATGGAAGGGGCCGTCACGGAGGCTGGAGCCCGCAGGTCGGATCGCCGGCCGTCATCGTGAGCGCGTGCCGGGAAGGTGGCCTCCCGTCGTCCAAGGGGCGCGCGCCGTGGCCTCGGCGGCCCCTCCCGGACGCGCCCGGCGGGGGCGGAACCCCCGGCCTCAGCAGCCCCCTCTCGGACGCGCCCGGGTGGCCAGGTCCGGGCGGGCGGCTGTGCCGTCCACCCAGATCACCTGGGTGCCCTCGACGGCCGCGAACTGGGCCTGCTCACCCCGGTTGCACGTGACCCGCACCGGCGCCCCCCGCCGTCGGCACCTGGGTGATCTTCGGCAGGTTCTCGTTGACGGGCACCGACAGGTCGGGGTAGACGCTGTAGGTGATGGCCGCGTCCGTGGCGTCCATGTCCAGCAGCTCCGGCGCGGACGCGTCGTCGGGGAGGACCACCGCCGGGGCGCTGCCGTCGGCGCCCGCGCGCATGATGCCCTGCCTGCCGTCCTGCTGGGCGTCCTGCAGCCAGACCAGGTGGGAGCCGGTCAGCACGGGGGCGGCCGTGAGCCCGATCACGTCGGGCGGGCTCGGCGGGGCGGGCAGCTCGGTCTCCTGCCCCGAGGCGAGGTCGCGGGTGGCGATCAGCATGCGGCGGGGGCCCTCCCGCAGATACAGCTTGACGTAGGCGATCCGGCCGTCGCGCATCGTCGGCGCCCTGCTGAACACCCCCTCCTGGGGCGTCAGGTTGACCGGTGCGGCCTGGCCCTTCCTGACCCGCAGGTCGTAGCCGCCCGTCGCGGGGTCCCAGAACTGCCGCCCTCCACCGCCACGTTGAGGACGTCCTGGTCGCCCTCGTGCACCAGGGTGGGCGGCCGCGAGCGGTCCAGCTGCCGGCTCCACACCTGGATCTTCCAGGCGGTGCCGGTGTCGGCGTAGGTCACCCACACCCCGGTCCTGCCGTCGGTGGCCGGATCGAAGGTGTACTGCCCGTCCGGAGCGGAGAGCCGCTCGGCCCTGCCACCGCGCACCCGGCCCGTGTACACGGCGGGGGGCTCCGACAGGTCGGCCGAGGAGTTGGTGATCACGTAACGGTCGCCGGCCGCGTCCGGCTGGGCGTAGGCGTCGGTGATCGCACGCAGCAGGACGTCGTGGTCGGTGGGGACGCGGCGCTCCCAGCCCGCCCTGATGCCGTGGGCGTCGAAGGCACGCGCGACCGTCAGCAGGTCCTTGACGCCGAGCCGCATCCGCGCGGCGGCCGCGAGCACCGCACGCCGGCCGTCGGTGAAGTCGTCGAGCGGGGGCATGTACTCCGACAGCGCCTTGAGCGCGATCTTGTCAGCCCTGGCGCCCAGCTTCTCGCGGACGTCCCACAGGGCGCCACTGAAGATCGTCGAGTTCAGGTGGACGCCCGCGCCGTCGATGCGCCCGGTGGCGCCCACGTAGTCGGCGGGCGCGGTACGCCCGTCGTTGAGGTCGCGGATCGCGCACTCGCGGGGCGGCGCGGTGCGGCAGTAGGCCTCGCCCAGCAGGCCCGCGTCGAGCCCGTCGCGGCCGAGCCGCCGGTAGTACTCGTAGACCTGGCCCGCGCCCCAGTGCGCGTCGACCGCGCCGATCTCGGCGGCCGTGCCGGTGAAGGCGGGGGTGTCGGAGGAGGCGACGGGGGGGTCGGGCGGCAGGGTGCCCCCGAACTCGGAGACGTCGCGCTCCTGGCCGTCGTAGGTGACGATCTCCCCGGTGGTGCCGTTCCACATCGCCCGCGCGCGGTCGCGCAGCTCGTACTTCCCGTCGGCCCGCCGGTAGGCGTTCAGCGGCACCGTCCTGCCCCGGACGGTCGAGCCCGAGGCCGTGACCGGGCCCTCGGCCGCCGTGCGGATCCGGCTGGAGGCGGACAGCGGAGCGCCGGTCGCGGCGTTGACGTAGACGTCGGCGAGCACCGGCCGCCGGTTCCGCGGGTCGGTCCCGCTGACGACGACCTGCCAGGCCAGGAGGCCCTTGCCCACCGGGACGACGACGAGCCCTCCGGACTTCACGGCGAGGGCGCTCCCGTCGCCGCCGCCGTCACGGGCCACGCGGGAGCGCGCGACGTCCAGCGCGAGCCGCTCGGGGAACCTCGGCGCGGTCGAGACGCTCAGGCCGGTGAGGAAGCGCCCGCCCGCCTCGGTGACCTTGTGGGCCTGACCGTCCTTGCTCATCCGCACCAGGTAATGCGCGCCCAACACGCGGACGCCCCGGTGCCGCTGCTCGAATCGCACCGTCTCGTCGGAGCCGTCGCGGACCACGCCGAGCGGGGTCAGCTCGGTGTCCACATTCTTTATCCGGTACCGCCCGTCGCGGAGGTGGTCGCGGGCGACGGCGACGGGGTCGCCGTTTCTGGGCGGCTCGTCGAGGCCGCTCACCAGGGCCGGGGTCTCGGTCCCCGTACGGGTCTCCACCTGGCCCGGAGGGGGATCGGCGGCCTGGGCCGGGAGTGCCACCGTGAGGGGGAACGCCATGGTCAGAGCGGCCGCCATGGCGAGGAGGGCGGGGGTCGTAACACGTATTCTCCTGTCGTCGTGAAGATCGTCGAAATTACTCAAAGGCGACAATCTTGATCTAACAGGAGATTGGCAAAAAATCATGACTATTAGTCAAATTTGCAGTGTGATGGCTTAATTGCCTCGCTGAAAACGGGAATCCGGAATTTCCTTCTCCGTTGTCTCCCGCGCGCCGGGACCGGCGGGAGCCCGGTGTCAGTCACGCCCGCCGAGCCGCTCGACGCGTTCGGCCGTCTTGCGCGCGGCGATCAGCACGGGATCCCACACCGGGGCGAACGGGGGAGCGTATGACAGGTCGAGCCCGGTCATCTCCTCCACGGTCATCGCGTGCCAGACGGCGACGGCCAGGACGTCGATGCGCTTGGCCGCGCCCTCCCGCCCGACGATCTGGGCGCCCAGGAGCCGGCCGGTCCGGCGGTCGGCGATCAGCTTGGTCCGCATCTCCCGCGCGCCGGGGTAGTAGCCGGCGCGGGTGGTGGACTCCACGACCTCCTCGACCGTCTCGAACCCGGCCTCGGCCGCCTCGGCCGTGGTCAGGCCGGTCCGCGCCACCTCGTACTCGCAGATCTTCGACACCGCCGTCCCGACCACGCCGGGGAAGCTCGCGTACCCGCCGCCGATGTTGATGCCCGCGGCGCGCCCCTGCTTGTTGGCGTGGGTGCCGAGCGCGATCGCGACCGGCCGCCGCGAGACCAGGTGGAAGGTCTCCACGCAGTCGCCGGCCGCCCAGACCCCCTCGGCCGCGGTGCGCATCCGCCGGTCGGTCCGGATCCCCCGGGTGCCGCCGACCGGGACGCCCGCCGCCTCGGCCAGGGCCGTGTCCGGGTGGGTTCCGAGGCCGAGGACGACCAGGTCCGCCCGGACGCGCCGGCTCCCGGTGTGGACCGCCACGACCCGCCCGCCGGACTCGGAGAAGCCCTCGACGCGCTCGCCGAGGAACACCTTGACCCCCAGGCCGCGCAGGGCGTCGGCGACCAGGGCGCCCATGTCCGGGTCGAGCGTGCCCATCGGCTGCTCGCCCGCGTCGATGAGCGACACCTCCAGCCCCCGCCGGACCAGGGCCTCGGCCATCTCCAGCCCGATGTATCCGGCGCCCACCACCACGGCGCTGCGCGGCCGGCCGGGCTCGGGGGTCTCCAGGGCCCGCAGCAGGGCGATGCCGTCGTCGAGGGTCTGCACGCCGTACACGCCCCCGGCCCGCGCGCCGGGCAGGTCGGGGCGGTGCGGCAGGCCGCCGGTCGCGATGACGAGCTGGTCGAACGGCTCCCAGTAGCGGCGCCCGGCCTGGTGGTCGTGTACGGCCACCGCCCGGCGGTCGAGGTCGATCTCGGTGACCTCGCTGCGCAGCCGCAGGTCGATGGCCAGGTCGTCGCGGAAGACCTCGGGCCGCCGCGCGATCAGATCCTGCGGACCGGAGACCTCCCCGCCCACCAGATAGGGGATCCCGCACGCGGAGTAGGAGGCGTGCCGGCCCTTCTCGAAGGCGACGATCCGCAGGTCCCGCGGACCGCGCCTGGCCCGCGCCTGCGACGCCGCGCTCAGTCCGGCGGCGTCGCCTCCGATCACCACCAGCCGTTCCGTCATGTCTCTCCCGTCCTCGTGGCCTCCGAAGGTAGGGACTTCCTCCCCGGGCCGGTCTCAAACGGTGTGGCCGGGCGGCGGATCGGCGGCCGGCGCCGGGGCCGCCGCCATGGCCGAGGGGGAGTGATGCCGCCACCCCCGCAGGGAAGCGGAATCGGGCGACTGTCCCACTGCGGAACAGCAGCCGGACATCTGAAATGTCCTATCGTAATGCTGTAAAAAAATGATTGAGTCAAGCCGTTTCGGCAAGGAAGATCCTGGCGGCCTGGGTCGGCCCTACCCCCTCCTGCGGTGGACGGCCCTCCGAAAGAGTGCCGGAAACCCTATTTCTGGCCGGGTGGTCACAGCCGGCCGGGTGGGGAGAACCCGTCCGGTGGCGCCCCGAGGAGCATGCGCCCGAACGATGCGGCATCCGGTCGCAAAAACGTTGCAAACGCTTGCGAAGATTGTCGTATAGTTGCGGCCATGATGCGCAGGCTTGCCGAGGTGGCCGGGAAGCTCGGGATGAGCGAGGCGACGGTGAGCCGCGTCCTCAACGGCAAGCCCGGCGTCTCGGAGGCGACTACGGGCGGATCCTGGTGCGGCGCCTGCCCGCCGTCCTGGTGAACGCCGCGGCCGGGCACCTCGGCTTCCCGCAGGTCTCCTGCGACGACGTGGCCGCCGCGCGGATGGCGGCCGGGCACCTGCGCGCCCTCGGGGCGGTGCGCGCCGCCCGGCGGGCCGGTCTGCGGGTGCCGCGGGACGTCTCGGTGATCGGCTACGACGACTCGGCGCTGATGAACTGCACCGAGCCGCCGCTGACCACGGTGCGCCGGCCGATCGAGGCGATGGGGCGCGCGGCGGTGGACCTGCTCGTCGCCCAGATCGACGCGGTCGCCGTGCCGGGCGACGAGCTGCTGTTCGAGCCCGAGCTGGTGGTGCGCGCCTCCACCGCCCCGGCCGGCCGCAGGCCCGTACCGGCCTGACGGCCGCGGTGGCCGCGCCCGGCCCGGGAGCCCGGCGCGGGAGCCCGGCGCGGCGGCCGGTGCGGCGGCCCGGTGCCGGTAGGGGGTCGGCCGGGCGGTGATCGGAGGTCGGGCGGCTGCGGATAGCTTCCTGTCACTTTTTTGCATCATGCATGACGGCCTCTTGCTCGGTCCTGCACGTCTCTATATGTTTCTCGCAACCGACCCGCCAAGGAGTCCCCTATGAAACCCCGCAACCTCTCGATGCTGCTCGCCGCGGGCATCGTCCTCACCGCCGCAGGTTGCGGCAGTGACAGCGGTGCCCAGAAGGCCGCCGACACCAAGCCGGGCACCGCGGCCGCCGACGCCCCGGTCACGATCACCGTGGGCTGCCAGCCCCCCAAGAGCAATCCGCTGGAGCGCGCGGCGTGGGACGAGGACGTCGCCGCGTTCCAGAAGCTGCACCCGAACATCACGATCGAGAGCAAGGACGCCTTCCCCTGCATCAACCCGGACACCTTCCAGGCCAAGCTGGCCGGCGGCACGATGGAGGATGTCTTCTACGTCTACTTCACCGACGTCCAGAAGATCATCGCTGCCGGTCAGGCGGCCGACATCAGCCCCTACGTCAGCAGCGTCACCAGGCTGGGCGATCTGCGGCCCGACGTCATGAGCGTCTTCAAGAGCGGTGACAAGACCTACGGCCTGCCCAGGACCAACTACTCCACGGGCCTGGTCTACAACCGCAAGCTGTTCGCCCAGGCCGGCCTGGACCCCAACAGCCCGCCCAAGACCTGGGTCGAGGTGCAGGAGGCGGCCAAGAAGATCGCCGCGCTCGGCCCCGGCCACGTCGGGTTCGGCGAGTACAGCGCGGGCAACACCGGCGGCTGGCACTTCACCGCGTCCCTGTACGGCCGCGGCGGCGAGATGGTCGGCCCCGACGGCAGGACGGCCGCCTTCAACAGCCCCGAGGGCAAGGCCGTCCTGGAGAACCTCAAGAAGATGCGCTGGACCGACAACAGCATGGGCGCCAAGCAGCTCCTGCAGTGGGAGGACCTGATGCGCATGATGGGCGGCGGCAAGCTCGGCATGATGATCGGCGCCCCCGACGTCGTCCAGTCGGTCAACAACGACTTCAAGGGCAAGTTCGACGACTACGGCGTGACGGCGCTGCCGGAGGCCAAGGCCTCGCTGAGCGGCGGCGACGGCTACCTGTTCAACCCCAAGGCGACGCCGGAGAAGATCAAGGCCGGTCTCCTCTGGCTGGAGTTCCACGAGCTGACCCCGGACCAGGGACAGTTCAACTACGAGCGGAACAAGGGCCAGGGCCGTCCGGTCGGCCTGCCCACCCCCGACCTGTACGGCGACACCGCCCCCGGAAAGCAGATCGTCGAGACGCGCAAGAAGTTCGCCACCGTGCCGGTGGAGCACTTCGCCCCCTACGCGGAGGCCTCCGCGACGATCCAGAACAAGATCGAGCCGCCGAGGGCCCAGGAGCTGTACGCCATCCTCGACGTGGCCATGTCGGCAGTGCTGACCAGGCAGGACGCCGACATCGACAAGCTGCTCGCCGATGCCGAGGCCAAGGCCAACAAGGTGCTGGCCAAGTCCAGCTGACCCCTCCGGTACCCGGGATGCCGGCCCGTCGGCCGGCACCCCGCCAGACGTCGAGATCGGAAGTCGACCGATGACCACAATGACCGTGAAGGGATCACGGCGCCGGGACCCGGGGGGGTTCCGGCGCGGCCTGCGGCGTAACCTTACGGCCTACGGATTCCTCTGCGGGGCGCTGATCTGCTTCGCGTTCTTCTCCTGGTACCCGATGGTGCGGGAGATCATTCTCAGCTTCCAGCAGACGAACTTCGTCGACGAGCCCACCTGGGTGGGGCTGGACAACTTCCGCACGGTGATCGATGACGCGGCCTTCGCCGACGCCTGGATCAACACCGCCGCGTTCACCGGCCTGGCGCTCGTCTTCGGCTATGTCGTGCCGTTCGCGGCGGCGATCATCCTCAACGAGCTGCGGCATGCGAAGGCCTACCTGAGGTTCGTGGTCTACCTGCCGGTGATGCTGCCGCCGGCCGTCGGGGTGCTGCTGTTCAAGTGGTTCTACGACCCGGGCCCCGGCCTGTTCAACCAGATCCTGGACCTGGTGAACATCCCGGCGCTGAGCTGGCTGGACTCCACCGACACCGCGCTGATCTCCCTGGTGGCCGTCTCCACCTGGATGAACATGGGGACCGGGACCCTGATCTACCTCGCGGCGCTGCAGAGCATCCCGGGCGAGCTGTACGAGGCCGCCGAGCTGGACGGGGCCGGCCTCTTCAAGCGGGTCTGGCACGTCACGATCCCGCAGACCAAGCTCATCCTGCTGGTGATGCTGCTGCTGCAGATCGTCGCCACCATGCAGGTCTTCATCGAGCCCTATCTGATGACCGGCGGCGGCCCGGAGAACGCGACGCTCACCGTCGCCTACCTGATGTACCAGTACGCCTTCAACTTCGGCGACTTCGGCGCCGGCGGCGCGCTGGGGCTGATGCTCATGGTCGTGCTGATGGTGTTCTCCGCCTTCTACCTGCGTATCTCGCGGGACAACCAGAGCTAGGGAGGCTGTAGCACCCATGTCGAACGTCACCGTTCAACCGAGCCGCCCGACTCCGGCCCCGCGGCCCGGACCCACTTCCACCAGAGCCCGGCGCGGCGCCCGCAAACGGCCCGGAGAGGTCAGGCCGCAGTTCCGCGGCGTGGTCTCCCCGCACACGCTGAAATCCCCCCGCGGACGAGTGATCTACTGGATCGTGCTGGTCGCGGTGGTGGTGAGCTTCACCGCGGCCTTCGTCTTCCCGCTCTACTGGATGGTCACCGGCGCGCTGAGGTCGCCCGAGGAGCTGGCCCAGATGCCGCCCAGCTTCTTCCCCGAGTCGCTCGACTTCGAGGTCTACGCCGAGGCGTGGGACCAGCTCAACCTGGCCCGGTTCCTCGGCAACACGCTCCTGTACGCCAGTGGCGCCCTGCTGTTCACGCTGGCCGTCGACGTCACGGCCGCCTACGCCCTGTCCAAGCTGCGGCCCGTGCTGGGCAAGCTGGTCCTGGGCATGATGCTGGCCACGCTGATGATCCCGCCGATGGTGATCCTGCTGCCCGCCTACCTGACGGTCAAGGATCTGCCGATCTTCGGCTGGGACCTGCTGAACACGCCGTGGGCGATCTGGCTGCCCGCGGCGGCCAACGGGTTCAACGTCTTCCTGCTCAAGCGCTTCTTCGACTCGATCCCCAGGGAACTGCTGGAGGCGGCCCAGATCGACGGCGCCTCCCCGGTGCGGATCCTGTGGTCGATCGTGCTGCCGGTGTCCCGGCCGATCATCGGCGTGGTGTCCATCCTCTCGGTGGTCACCTGCTGGAAGGACTTCGTCTGGCCGCTGCTCGTACTGCCGGACAGCGAGAACATGTCCATCAGCGTGGGCATCGCCTCACTGTCGGCCCAGATGCCGCAGAACGTTCTCATCGCCGCACTGGTGATCGCCAGTCTGCCCGCCATCATCGTCTTCTTCGTCTTCCAGCGCAGCATCATGGCCGGCCTGACCGCCGGCAGCCTCAAGGGCTGACCTCGTCACCCACCTTCAATCGCAAGGAGTTGTCCCAGCATGTCTGAAACGTGGTGGCGGGGAGCCGCGATCTACCAGGTCTACCTGCGGAGCTTCGCCGACGGCAACGGCGACGGGATCGGCGACCTCGCGGGCCTGCGGGCCCGCCTGCCGTACCTCTCCGACCTGGGAGTCGACGCGATCTGGCTCAACCCCTGGTATCCATCGCCGATGGCCGACGGCGGCTACGACGTCGCCGACTACCGTGACATCGAACCGTCCTTCGGCACGCTCGCCGAGGCGGAGGAGTTCATCGAGGAGGCCCACGAGCTGGGCATCCGCGTCATCATCGACGTGGTGCCCAACCACAGCTCCGACCAGAGCGCGTGGTTCCAGGAGGCGCTGGCCGCCGGACCGGGGTCGGCGGCCAGGGAGCGGTTCTGGTTCAGGGACGAGCCGGGCGACTGGAAGTCCATCTTCGGCGGCCCGGCCTGGACGCAGGTCCCCGACGGGCAGTGGTACCTGCACCTGTTCGCGCCCGAGCAGCCCGACTTCAACTGGACCAACCCGGAGGTCCACCGGGAGTTCCACGACGTGCTGCGGTTCTGGTTCGACCGCGGCGTCGACGGCATCCGGATCGACTCGGCCGCCGTGCTGGTCAAGGACTTCGGCGGCGGCGACCCCGACGGCTACACCGACCTCCCCGAGGTGCACGAGGTGTACCGGAGCTGGCGGCGCCTGTCCGACGAGTACGGCGAGCGGCTCCTGGTCGGCGAGGTCTGGTTCCCCGACCAGGAGCGCTTCGCCCGCTACCTGCGCCCCGACGAGCTGCACACCGCCTTCAACTTCGACTTCCTGGGCTGCCCGTGGGACCCGGCCGCGCTACGTGAGTCGATCCGGCAGACCCTGGCCACGCACCGGCCGCTCGGCGCCCCGGCGACCTGGGTGCTGTCCAACCACGACGTCGCCCGAGTGGTCACGCGGTACGGCAGGGCCGACACCTCCTGGGACCACGGCGACCGCCGGGACGGGGCGCCCTCCGACCTTGAACTCGGCCACCGCCGGGCCAGGGCGGCGGCGCTGCTGGCCATGGCCCTGCCCGGCAGCGTCTACGTCTACCAGGGCGAGGAACTCGGCCTCACCGAGGTCGACGACATCCCCGACGAGCTCCGCCAGGACCCGATGTGGCACCGTTCCGGGCACACCGTCCCGGGCCGCGACGGCTGCCGCGTGCCGTTGCCCTGGTCGGGAGACGAGGCGCCGTTCGGCTTCGGCGCCGGGTCGTCGTGGCTGCCGCAGCCGGAGGCGTGGAAGAAGGTCACCGTCGAGGCCCAGGGAGCGGATCTGGGCTCGATGCTCAACCTCTACCGCGCCGCCCTGCGCATCCGCCGCGAGGAGCTCGGCGACGGCACCATGAGCTGGATCGACGCCGGCGACGACGTGCTGGCCTTCACCCGCGAGTCCGGCCTCACCTGCGTGGTCAACCTTGGCGCCGGGCCGGTGGGACTGCCGCCCCACGACGCCGTGCTGCTGGCCAGCGGCCCGCTCGGCGACGCCGGGGAGCTGCCGTCCGACACCGCCGTCTGGCTCCGCACGGCCTGACCGGAGCCCGCCGCGGGGCCGGGGCGCTCCGCCGTACCCGGCCTCCGCCGCCCGCCCGAGGATTTGTCGGAGGTCTCTGGAATCTTGGCGGCATGACCCTCTTCGTCTACCGCAGCCACTACGAGGGCCCGCTCAGCAAGCGGGTCCGCCGTCTGCCCGACGCCACGATGCTCGACTGGTTCCGCCGCGGCTGGGCGGCGGTGGTGCAGGAGGGGCACGACACCGAGGCGTGGATCGCGGCCGAGCTGGGCGGGCCGGTCTACGGGTTCGGCACGATCTTCGAGGCCGCCCGCCGGGACGGGATCGCGGCCCCCGGCACCTGGCAGGAGCTCCGCGACCTCCTGCAACGGCACCTCTACGTCGAGGGCGAGGTGCGGGCCGACGAGCGGAGCGTGCGGGTGCTGACCGACGACGACGAGGTCGAGCTCGCCTACTTCTTCCTCGACGACTCCCTCGTGCGGGCCCGCGCCGACCGCCTGGCCTATCTGACGCACGACGGCTGGCCGCTGCCCGAGACCGTCGGCGGGGCGGAGCCCGCCCCGTTCACCTCGCCGGTCCCGGTCGAGGAGCTCGCGCCGGCCCGGCCCGGGGGAGCGGGCATCACCTACGCGGTCCTGCTGACCTTCTGCGACAGCGAGAGCATCAGCTGGCTGACCCCGTGGTCCTTCCCCGGCATCCGGCTGCCGGAGCTCGCGGCCCACCTGCGGGCGCTCGACCCCGGCAGCGGCTGGCCACGGGAGCTGACGGTGCTCCGCGCGCTGACGGCCCCCGGCGACGGCGGGATCGGCCCCGCGCTGAGCCGCTGCAACCGGTGGCCGGACATGGAGCAGTTCCTCACCGGGGAGCACCGCCCCCTCCACGAGGACTCCATGCGGCTGCTGGAGACCGCCGAGCTGGAGCAGGGCCGCGACCCCGACCGGACCCTCGTCCGGCACTCCCCCCACCTGGCCCAGATGTCGATCCACATGAACGACTTCTTCGGTCACCAGCAGTGGTTCCTGTTCGACGACGTGTGGGCGGCGGGCAACGCGGACCTCGCCCGGTCCCTGCTGCGCTACGCCCACGGCTGGGATCCGCTGGAGGCCGGGTGAGAGCCGGCCGCCCGCCAGGCGGGCACCGGCCCGGCGGGCCGCCCTCACCTGGAAGAGCACCGCGCTCAGCGCGTCGGGCCCGGCCCTCAGGGCAGCGGCCCGCCGGCACCGGTCTCCAGCGGCGCCATGGGCATTGCCGTACGTAACGCGTTCGCCATCCTCCTGCGGCACGTACGTCGGTCATGGTCGCCCTCCGCCCACCAGTCATGATCACTCAAAGTAAGATCGCGGAAGTGAAGAGTGGTCAAAGGGTGGGTCCGTCGACGGAGACGGCGTCCGGCGGACCATGCCGTGTCGTGCTGCTCATCGGGCAGTTGATGGTCGGTGGCACCGAGAAACAGGTGTTCCTCCTGGCGACGGGGCTGCTCCGCAGCGGTGTGGCGGTCGCCGTGGTGACGTTGCACTCGGGCGGCCCCTACCGGGACGCGCTCGAACTGGCGGGTGTTCGGGTGCACAACGCCGGGTTCACCTACGTCCCGGCCCCTGGTCGATTTTCGAGGGCATCAGCAAGCTCCCGCCGGGCTCGACTCCTCGGCGATCCCCAGCTTCCTGGTGGCCGAAATGAGCAGCCGGGAAGTGACGGTGGTGCTCAACGGGGACGGCGGAGACGAGTCCTTCGGCGGCTACTGCCGCTACGTGATGCTGCGGCAGGCCTCTCGGCTGTGGGTTCCGCCGATCGCCTCTCCACTGCTGGACGTGGCGGGCGGGCACCTGCGGGCCGCGTCGCGGCAGGGCTCGCTGGCCCGCAGAGTGGGGTGGGGCATGGAACTGGCGGGGCTGCCGGTGGCCGACAAGTACACGCGTCTGATGTCCTGCTTCACCGAGAAACAGCAGCGGGAGCTCTACACGCCGGGGCAGCGCAGCCGGGTGGCGGGCGTCCGCAGCGGCGCCATCGTCGAGCGGGCCTTCGAGGAGTCGTCGGCCGGCTGCGACCTCACCCGGGTCATGGATGTCGACGTCAACACCTACCTGCCGGGGGCCTGCTGGTGAAGGCCGACATCAGCACGATGGCATCCTCTCTGCCTCGTCCTCACGGCCACCTTCATCGCCTGCCGGTTCTCCACGCACAGACCGGCCCGTTCGTTGTTTCCGGCCAAAGGCGCTCTTGCCCGTAGTTTGGTGTGGATCATAGAGGGGCGGAGGGATCGGGGTGTTGTGGTGAGGACGCTGTCAGGGCGGTATGAGCTGCTGGAGCCGTTGGGGCGCGGCGGTATGGGGGTGGTGCACCGGGCGCGTGACCGGGAGCTGGAGCGGATCGTGGCGGTCAAGGTGCTGCCCGCGCAGATGCTGCGCGATGAGGACTTCCGGGCCCGGTTCCGCCGGGAGGCGCGGGCGGCGGCGGGCTTGTCGCATCCCCACATCGCGACCGTCTACGACATCGGTGAGGACACCGGTGACGGGGATCCGGTTCCGTATCTGGTGATGGAGCTGGTGGAGGGCGGAACCCTGGCCGATCTGCTGCGCCAGGCGCCGCCGACCCCGAACGAGGCCGGGCAGATCGTGGCGGCCGTCCTGGAGGCGTTGGAGCACAGCCACGAACGGAAGATCGTGCACCGCGACATCAAGCCCGCCAACATCATGGTCCACCGCGCCGGCGGCCGGGTGCGGGTGAAGGTGATGGACTTCGGGATCGCCAAGCTCATGTCGGAGACGGCCACCCGACTGACCGCCACCGGGACGCGGATCGGCACCCCGTCCTACATGTCGCCCGAGCAGGCCGACGGCAAGCCCGCCGACGCCCGCTCGGATCTGTACTCCACCGGATGCGTGCTGTACGAGCTGCTCACCGGTCGGCCGCCCTTCACCGGGGACTCGCCCGCCGTCGTGCTCTTCGGGCACCTGCACAAGACCCCGCAGCCGCCCTCACAACTGATCCCGGCCCTGGCCCCCTTCTGGGACCAGATACTGGCGACCGCGCTGGCCAAAGACCCCCAACAGCGCCACCGGGATGCCGCGGCGATGCGCCAGGCCATCGAAACCGGCTTGGCCGCCCCCACCGCCCAGGCGCCCGCGCCGGCCCCGCCCCCCACGTCCGCACCGGCTACCCGGCTTCACGTCTCCCCACCTGTCGACCCGGCGCCCACCGGACCGGCACCCCACGCGCCGGCCCTCCACGCACCCGGCTCTCCCGGTCTCGGGGATCGGTCCGCGCCCGCATCCGCACCGCGAGAGCACGTCGCTGCCGCGCCGGACCGGGTCCTGTCCCGCCGCCGCCTGCTCACCGGGCTGGGCGTCGCAGGGCTGGCCGCCGCCCTGCCGGCCGCCTACTACACCTTCACCCGGAAAGAGACCGCCCCCCTCCTCGGCCAGCCCCTCACCGGCCACACCGGCGGGGTCTCCGCGGTGGCGTTCAGCCCGGACGGCAAGATCCTGGCCGCCGGCAGCGGTGACGACACCGTGCGGTTGTGGGACGTGGCCACCAACACCTCAATCGGCCGCCCCCTCACCGGCCACACCGACAGCGTCTACTCGGTGGCGTTCAGCCCGGACGGCAAGATCCTGGCCGCCGGCAGCGGAGACAAGACCGTGCGGTTGTGGGACGTGGCCACCCGCACCCCCATCGGCCGCCCCCTCACCGGCCACACCGGCGGGGTCTCCGCGGTGGCGTTCAGCCCGGACGGCAAGATCCTGGCCGCCGGCAGCAGTGACGACACCGTGCGGTTGTGGGACGTGGCCACCCGCACCCCCATCGGCCGCCCCCTCACCGGCCACACCGGCGGGGTCTCCGCGGTGGCGTTCAGCCCCGACGGCAAGATCCTGGCCACCGGCAGCGGTGACGACACCGTGCGGTTGTGGGACGTGGCCACCCGCACCCCCATCGGCCGCCCCCTCACCGGCCACACCGACTGGGTCGTGTCGGTGGCGTTCAGCCCCGACGGCAAGATCCTGGCCACCGGCAGCAATGACGGCACCGTGCGGTTGTGGCAACTGTGAAGTGATTCCGATCGATGATCAAGCCTGCGGCCCGTTTCTGCCGTATTCCGGTGGCACCCGCTCCTCGTCGTCTGCGAGCCCGGCCGCCGGGATCTGGTCGTTCACAGCGTCGATGACGGCCAGGTCGCTGGGGTGGCCTTTATGGCGCAGCGGGACGTCTACTGGGTGACGCTCCCGCTGGACGAGCGGGTCGTCCACACCGGCAACGATGTGGCCGAGGCGATCCGCTCCCTGGTCTTCAAAGCCCGCGCCTGACCAACACGCTCCAGCCTCGCCTTCTGGGTCGCCGTCGCGCCTCAATGAGGAAGCGGTGATCGCGCGTTACGAAAGCGCCCTCGGCGCGGATGCGGTCATGAAGCCGGCGTAACGCGCCGTCGTAGCGATCGAGGTCGAAGTCGCGAATCTGCCAGGGAACAGCCCGCAGCTGGAAGACGACAGCGGCGATATCGTGAAAGACGTAGTCGATCATCTCTTCGCGCGCGTCCAGCACGTCCAACCCTTGGCTCCGCAAGCGCTCCACCGCGATGGTCAGGGTCCAGCCGTCCGGATCGACGGGAGGCGGCGCTCCCAAGGCGTTGTTCAGAGCCAGGCTGTTACGGCTGCCCACCTGCTGCGTGAGCAGCCGACCGGTTGGCACAAGAACGCGAGCCACCTCGGCCGTGTTCAACCCGCCGTGCCTGTTGAGCACGAGGTCGAAAGCAGCGTCGCGTGTCGGGATCCGGTTGGCGGCGCCGCCCAGCACCACAACCCCGTATGGCCGCAGCCGCTCGGCCGCGACTGGGATGTTGGGCTGCCACGCCTCCGTCGCGACCGTGTGCTGAGGCAGTGGAGCAAGCGAGGCCAGGACCTCGCCTCCGCCCGTGTCGACATCCAGCGGTCGGCGCGCCACCGAGAGGAGCTTCGAGGCCCGGTGGCTATAGGACCACGACGGCTTTCCACCCTTCGTACGCCCGCTGAAGTCCCAGCCTGGCCCTCCCGCACGGGCAGACGCCGCGATGGCCTGCTCGATGAGCATGTCATAACCGGGCACGCGGCAACGCTAGTGAGCATCGCCGGAACCGGCCACTCAATTATGAGATCCCCCCTTGAGGGTGTCTGAAAAGCGTCAGGTTGTTGTTCGGGCGAGGCGGTGGAGCAGGGTGAGGGCCATCGTCAGGTAGATGGTGTTCTCGGAGGTGACGGGCAGGTATTCGTAGTCCTTGGCCAGGCGGCGGTAGCGGCCCAGCCCGGCGAACGTGCGCTCCACCACCCAGCGGCGCGGGACCACCGCGGACCGGGGCACGATCCGGGGCGGCGCGCCCACCGGCGCCCAGGTGCTCCGCATACCGCCGTCGCGCCGGACGACCACCTGCAAAGTGATGCCGGTAACCTGCTTGGCCCGCGCCAGGAACGGGCCCCGGTAGCCCTGATCCACCCAGCCGTAGGCCAGGCGTGGGAAGGAGTCGCCGAGGCCGGTCAACAGCACCGCGGCCCCGTCCCGGTCACCGATGTTCGCCGCGCTCACGTGCGCCTTGCAGACGATCCCGAGCGTGTCGACGAGCAGATGACGCTTGCGCCCGTTGACCTTCTCGGCGCCGTCGTAGCCGTGGAGCCCCCCTTTTCGGTCGTCTTCACGCTCTGGCTGTCGAGAACACCCGCGCTGGGCAGCGGGTGCCGGCCCTGCCGGACGCGTTCGCGTTCCCGCAGCACCGTCATGATCTGCTCCCAGCGACCCTCGATCCGCCACAGGCGCCAGTAGTGGTAGACCGTCTGCCAGGGCGGCAGATCGTGCGGCAGCAGCCGCCAGGCACAGCCGGCCCGCAGCCAGTAGGCCAGCGCGTTGACGACCTCTCGTCGCCCATGCACCGCGGGGCGTCCGCCCGGCTTGACCGGCGGAACCAGCAGGACAAGGGCCTCCCATTCGGGATCGGACAGATCCGTCGGATACGCAGCGCGCTTCCTCGACATCGTCGGCCTCCCGTACTCCACAACGGGCCACTACACCACCAACATGCCCATTCAGGAACTTTTCGGACACCCTCTAAGGGCAGACCTGGCAAGGCTCAAGATCGACTTGACTGGTGCAGAGAACTTCACCCGCCGCAAGGTCGAGCCGGGATCGTGCGTCAGGCTTTACGGAACGCCCTGTCGGCACGGGCACGCCTGCCTGAGATGTCCGATGCTGCGGCCAGATCCAGCGCAAGCGATGCGGCTCGCAGAGATCATCACGAATCTGCACGACCGGATACGCGGAGCCATCGAACACGGCCGGCTCGGCGAGGTCGAGGGGCTCCAGGTGAGTCTCGCCGGCGCCCGCCAGAAGCTTCAGCAAATGCGGAAGCTCCGCGCGCAAGCCCGGACCGTGGATCTGCCGACGCCGGCTGTTCCCGGCTCGGGCCGGCCGCCACGTTCGACGCGAACCTGACCGGCTTCTGATACGCGCCCAACGCAGACCTGACCGTACGGCAGGATGGGCGCCATGGTGGAGATCAACTTCCTCGCTGAATCCGACCGCGCCTGCTGGGAACTGCTGGCCCGTGGCAAAGACACATACTTCAAGGTCGAACGGAGCGACGACGACTACGAACGGACCTGGCGACGCCTGCTCGACGACGAGCAGATACGCGGGATCGCCGCTCGGCTGGACGGCAGAATGGTCGGCATCGCGCACTACCTGTTCCACGCCAGTGTCTGGTACGCAGGGAAATGCTATCTGGCGGACTTGTTCGTGGACGCGGAGGTCCGGCGGCGGGGTATCGCGACGGCAGTGATCGAGTGGGTGGCGCGGGACGCCAAGGAGCACGGCTTCCCAGGTCTCTACTGGAACACGTTGGAAGACGCTCCGGCTCGGGCGCTGTACGACAAGGTGGGCAAGTTCCACAAGGGGCTCATCCACTACGCCTACCGGCGGGACGCGGACCAGACCTCCACCCGGCGCTGAGGGGCGACCAGGACAGGGCGATCTCGACGGGACCGACGGCAGCCGGCGGAATGATCCCGTCGACCACTCGAGCCGATCAGCGAACGGGCATCCAGTCCGGAGAATGTAGTCGGCCCGTAGGCGGATGATCGTTCTGCCTGCCGGGACTGGGGCCGAAGGATGCCTCTTGGCGCTTGAGGGGCAGGCTGCGGGAGCGTGTATGGCGATGGTCAGGCCTGCAGGTAGCGCAGGACGGCGAGTACCCGGCGGTGGTCGTTGTCCGACGGAGACAGGCTGAGCTTGGTGAAGATCTGCGTCACGTGCTTCTCCACCGAGCCGTACGACAGGAACAGCGCAGCGGCGATGGCGTTGTTGGAACGTCCCTCCGCCATCATGGCCAGCACCTCGCGTTCCCTCGGGGTGAGCGTGCCCAGGGTCTCCGTGCGGTGGCTGGCGCCCATGATCTGGGTGACGACCTCGGGGTCGAGGACGGTCTGCCCGGCCGCGATCCGGTCGAGCGCGGCCAGGAAGTCCTTGACGTCGGCGACGCGCTCCTTCAGGAGGTAGCCCACGCCATGGGCGCCGCCGGCGAGCAACTGGGCCGCGTAACGCGTCTCGATGTACTGGGAGAACACCAGCACGCCCACACTCGGATGATCACGGCGGATCTGGATCGCGGCCCGCAGGCCCTCGTCGGTGTGGGAGGGCGGCATGCGTACGTCGACCACGGCGATGTTGGGACCGTGTTCCGCCACGGCCGCCAGGAGCGCGTCGCCATCTCCCACGGCGGCCACCACCTCGTGGTCGCGGGAGGTGAGCAGCATGCACAGGCCCTCCCGGAGCATCACGGCGTCCTCGGCGATCACGATGCGCATGCACTGCTCCGTTCAGATGTGCAGGGGGAGCTCGACTGTGATCACCGTAGGTCCTCCGGCCGGGCTGTGAATGTCGATCATGCCGTCCAACGTCTGGACCCGGGCGGCCAGGCCGCGTAATCCGGATCCGGTGCCGATCGCCGCGCCGCCGGTGCCGTCGTCGCGCACCCGCAGGGTGAGCAGGCCATCACGCACCCGTACCTCGATGGCGGCGTGCCGGGCGCCGCTGTGCTTGACCACGTTGGCGAGCAGTTCCGTCGTGCAGAAGTAGGCGACGGCCTCGATGGCCGGCGCCGGTCGCTCCGGCAGGTCGGCTTCGAACCGGGCGGGGATCGGGCTCCGTGCGGTGAGCGTGGCCAGGGCGACCTCCAGCCCTTGGTCGAGCGCCGGCGGGTGGATGCCGCGGATCAGGTCACGCAGCTCGGCCATCGTCTCCTTGGCGTTGCGGTGGGCGCTGTCGACGAGGACGCGGGCGCGCTGGAGCCGTTCGGGCTGGTCGGCCTGCTCGAGCTCGTCCTGGGCCATGCCCAGGCTCATGGCCAGCGTCACCAGCCGTGCCGCCGTCCCGTCGTGCAGGTCCTGCTCGATCCGGCGGAGCCTGGCGACCGCTTCCTCTGCGGCCAGCGCCCGTGCCTGCTCCAGCCGGCGGATCCGGGCGTCGCCCGGCCCGGGCCCGAGCAGCGTACGGGCGAGCATGCGCTCGGGGGCCAGGGCGAGGTGGACGCCCCACGGGGCGAGGAGCAGCAGCGCCAGCCCGGCGGCGCTCACCAGCGCCGCAACCGGCCAGCCGGGGGGAGACAGGTGCGCCAGGGCGGAGGACTGCCCCCACAGGGGGCAGCCGAGCAGGAGCAGGCCGCCTCCCCACAACCCGGCGGCGGCCGCGCAGGCGACCACGGCCGCCGGCAGCCGGAGCAGGCTATGGATGACGGCGCGCCATCCCGTCACGTCACCGAGCGCCGAGCCGAGCCGGTTCAGCAGGCCCGGCCCGGCACGGAACGGGCCGGGATCGGGCACCCGCACCCCGGCCCACGCTCGTGCCAGCCGTCGATTTGCCGTGCCGAGCCCTCTGGCCGCCATCACGCTCAGGGCCAGCATCGGCACTCCAACGAGATTCGCCGTCAGGATGACGCTCAGCAGCACGAGAACGAGATGGACCAGGCCGGCTCCCACCATGAACGGCAACATCAGCGCGTAACCGAGCTCACGCTGCGACCGCTCCCGCACCGGAGTAGTGATCAGCACACGCACCTCTCTGCTTGCCTGTCCACGCTGCTCCTCGCCAGACGCCGCACGCCGTCCAGCCTGACGGACACGCACGCGCGAGAACAGCCGGCCAGCCCGTGGGGGACATCCCGAAACCAACACGGAGGACGTCCCGGTGGTGGCCATCCGGTCGGTGTCACCAGAGTGATCACCGTGATGACAACCAAGCAGCGGCGCAGGCGCGGCAGGACCAGAGGGCTGGTCATCGGTGTAGCGGTGGCGGCGCTGGCAGGAATGACCCCGGCAGCATCCGCCGCTCAAGAGGCACAGCCGACCTGGCGGGACTGCGCAGGCCAGGGCATATCCGCCGGGATGCGGTGCGCCGCGATCGAGGTGCCCGTGGACTGGGCCGAGCCGGACGGGTCGAAGATCAAACTGGATCTGGCCCGGCTGTCCGCCACCGAGCCTGCGCGCCGGATCGGCAGCGTGCTGGGTATCCCCGGCGGTCCCGGAGCCAACGGGATCGACGACTTGAAGCGCGCCGCGGCCGACCTCACCGAACTGGGCCGCAGGTTCGACCTCGTCGCCTACAGGCCGCGCAACAGCGTGTGGCGGGATCGGATTCCCCCGTCCTGCATGGAGCCTGGAACGACACTGTCGGAGCCACAGGGCCCGAAGCAGTACAAGGCATTGGCCGCGGCGATGACCAAGGCCCTCAAAGCCTGCCAGGACGCGGACAAGACCGGCCTGTTCGCCCACATGGACTCCCTGTCGGTGGCCAGAGACATGGACGCGATTCGCGGGGCTCTGGGCGAGGAACGGCTGAGCTTCATGGCCAACTCCTACGGAGGGGTGCCCGCCGCCGCCTATGCGCGGCTGTTTCCGCAGCGCATCCGGGCCATGTACCTCGACGGGACGATCAACCAGGTCGACGGCTGGCCGGACCAGGCGTTGCGGGCTCTGCCCGTCCGGGAACAGCTCTTCACCAGATTCACCACCTGGTGCGCGGACACCCCCGCCTGCGCGCTGCACGGACAGGACGCCGGGGCGGTCTGGCGCAAGCTCATTCGAGACGCCGATCGCAGGCCGATCCCGGTCACGTCGCCCGAGCTCGGCAAGGGTGAGCTGACCGGATGGCACCTGAGGAGTTTCGGCTTCGTCATCTACGGCGACCCGGGACCGAACAACTCGCGGTGGCTGGCCTTCGCCGAGGCGGTCGACAAGGCCCGGGGCGGGGACGGGTCCGGGTTCGCCGCCGCTCTCGGCAACGCGCGGATCTGGGCCGCGCCCGGAGCGCTGGCGATGACGTGCGCGGATGAGCGTGGCTACAGCAGCTACGCGCAGCTGCAGAAGTTCCGCCGTCAGGCGCAGAAGATCTCGCCGAACTTCGGGGGAGCCTCATTCGACGCGCTCGGATGCACCGGTTGGCCGCTGCAGGTCGCCAACCCGTCCCGACCACTGAAGACTCGCGGCCTGCCGCCGTTCCTGGGTGCCGGCAGCACGTGGGGCGACTACGCGTGGACCGAGAGCTTCACCGGGATGATCCCGGGATCGGTGGCCGTCGCCTACGACGGGCCCGGCCACGCCCTGTACCTGTCGGGCAAGAAGTGTCCGATCCGATACGCGACCACGTACCTGACCGAGCTGAGGCTGCCCAAGCCGGGTACCACCTGCTCTGCCGAATGACCCGACGATCGGCACCACGGAACGGTCATGATGAGGGCGCGGGTTGATCTGGTGGCGCAGAACGGCTCTCCGTTCATGGAGCCGTTCAGGGATGCGGATGGCTTGGTCGTAGTTGCCGACCTTGGTCTGGTCGTGCCAGAGCATCGGTGGTCCGCCCAGCCGGCTGATGCACTCCAGTCGCAGGTTCAACACTTCGCCGGCGCGGAGACCGGTGAGGATCAGCGTCGTGACCACCCTGCGGCGCTTGGGCCTGCAGATAGGCACTGAGTTCGACGCACCCTCGCCGATCCACCTCGAACGAGTTTCCGCTGCGGGGTGGGTTGGCGGTCGACCGGGTGTCCATCCAGTCAGCAGGTCGCGTAGCCAGCGCTGGGAGACCCGCGTCAGGTCGATGTGACTGCCGCGGCTGGGGAAGCGGACGCCGTAGTGTTCGGTCTCGATGAATCCGGCGTCCTTGGTGTCTTGCCGGGTGAAACAGACCAGTCGCAGATGCTCCAGCATGGCCGTGGCGACCTGCCGGCGGCGTAGGTTCGTGCGCTCGAGGTCGAGATCGGCCAGTGAGGTGACTGCTTGATCGCGGCAGTCGTCGGCGACGTACTGGATCCACGGAATGGGCCAATGCGCGCCGCGGTCGGGGGTTTGGCCCACCCTTCGGCGTCCTGGATGTGGCCGGCGACGACGGGGGAGCCTTCCTTCCACCGGCCGTGCCGGGAGATAGGCGCGAGCCCCTTGCCGGAGCGCTCCGCGAGATCGCCGCGACCCACACGCCGGCCGCCCGTGCCGCGGTGTACGGCGCCGGCGCGGTCGCCGCGCGGGAGGCCGACGAGCGCATCGTCGCCGAGGATGTCACGCGGGCCGCCGACGAGCGCCGCTCGGGTGAGGCCGCGTGAGCCACCGATTCGGCGAGCTGCGGACCGTCCAGCTCGGCGACCGCGAGGAAGTCCGCCTCACCGTGTCCGGCGACCCCTACCACACGTTCTACAACGACAACGTGCTCACCGCGTCTCGCGGCTGTCAGATGCAGGGAAACAAGATCATAATGTGCCGGCCAGGCTCTAACATGGCTGCCCATGACAGAGCCGGACCTTCTCACCGCCACCCGCGCAGCGTACGACGCCGTCGCCCCTCGCTATGCCGAGGACATCCCTGAGCGTTACCGTTCCAACCCACTCAACCACGCAATGATCCCCGTTTTCGTCGAGTTGATCCAAACCCACGGCGGCGGCCTGGTGGCAGACGTGGGATGCGGCCCCGGCCACGTCACGGCACATCTGCATTCCCTCGGAGTGACCGTCTTCGGTGTGGACCTGTCGCCGGAAATGATCGGGCTTGCTCGGAGCCTGCATCCAGAACTGCGCTTCGAGGTCGGAGTGATGGATGCTCTCAAGGTCGAGGACGCTGCTCTGGCCGGTGTCCTCGCCAACTACTCCATCATCCACACCCCGCCCGAACGGCTCTCCGAAACGTTCGCTGAGTTCCACCGCGTGCTCGCGCCCGGGGGCCATCTGCTGCTCGGCTTCCCGGCCTACGACGACGGCACCAAGCTGGCCGAATCATTCGACCATGTCGTGTCACTCGCCTACAGGTATTCGCCTGACCGCATTGCCGAGCTGCTCCTCAGCGCCGGGCTCACAGAGGTAGCCAGGCTAGTCGTTTCCCCCGAGGAGGATCCCAAGCGGGGCTTCCCGCAGGCATACCTCCTGGCCCGCCGCGCGATCGTGGCACACGTGGATTGATCAACGTGGTGTCGAGCGGCAGGAGCGGCCGGCAAGCAGTCTCCGGCCGGCGTGCAGCCGCTGGTGAGGCGGCGGAAGCCGCGTCCGGATCCGAGGCGGCCTTCCTCGATTCCACACGCGGGTCGGAGGGTTCACCGCCGAGCTTGACGGCTGCCCCGCAGCTGCCGGTAGACCAGCACCACCGTCCACCTCGCATGCCTTGCGGCTGGGCGCCGGCCTCCAGGCCCGCATCCGTCTCATCCCTCCGGCAGCAGTACGTCCACGAAGACCGGCAGGTGATCGGAGGCGTCGCCGGCCACCACCGTCGCCGATCTCACCTCGACCTCCGGTGAGGCGAACACGTAGTCGATGCGGGAGCCGGTGGCGGGATAGGTGTGGCCCGCTCCCGCGCCGGCCTGGGACCAGGAGTCCCTCAAGGATGGGGCCAGCACGCGGATCTCAGGTGTGCCGGGCAGGGCGTTGAAGTCCCCGGTCAGGATCACCGGCCCCTGCCGTCCGGCGATCAGCGCCTGAACGGCTCGTGCCTGTTCCAGCCGTTCGGCCGCGTCGTCGTCCTGGAGGTGGGTGGTGCAGATCCGGACGGGCACGCCGTGGACGACGATCGTGGCCCGCAGCAGCCCGCGCTGCTCGCTGCCGGGGAACCCGGGCAGAGAGGTGTTGCCGGAGTCGCGGATGGGGAAGCGGGACAGGATCGCGGTGCCGTACTGGCGGCGCGGGTCTCCGGGGGCGGGCGGGTCGAGGTCCAGGTTGGCGCCGTAGGCCACGTCCATGCCCAGTTCGGCGGCCAGCCAGGTCGCCTGGTCCACGAACTCGCTGCGCTCCGAGTAGTGCCGGTCCACCTCCTGGAGACCGGCGACGTCGGCCTGGCCCCCGCGGATCACGTCGGCGACGCGCCGCAGGTCGAGGCGGCCGTCCGGTCCTCGTCCGTGGTGGATGTTGAAGGTGGCCACGCGCAGGTGGCGGGCCGGGGCGTCGTGTTCGGGCGCGGCCGGACGCGCCGGCGGGACTGAAGGCTCACCAGGCGTCTGTGCGGGCAACGGCTGCCGTCCTTCCGGTCGGGGGTGCGGCCCGCGCCGAGGCGCGGGCCGCACGTGGGTCAGGAGGCGACGATCTCATAGAGGGCGATGTTGCCCCACTGGAGGTTCGCGTCGTGGACGGTCAGCCGGATCTTACGTGTGGTGACCAGGCTCGGCAGGGTGATGGCGCTGGTCTCCACCTTCGCGCTCAGTTCCTGCCAGCCCGTCAGGTGGTGGGCCGCCTGTGTCACCCACCGGGTTCCGTCCCAGGTGTCGAGCGAGACGTCGGTGACGCCCTGCCCCTTGGCCCAGGCGGTGTGCAGGGTGACGGCGGCGATCTGCCTGTCCTTGCCGTAGTCCACCACGAACTCGCCGGGGAAGGTCACGCCGGTGCTCACCGATGCCCACGGGCTGCTCGGATCGCCGTCGACGAGCGCGTCCACGCTGTTCGTCGGTGATGTCGGGAAGGTGGTGCTCGCCACCGCTGTCGGCCCCGGCCGGTACGGCTCGCTCGCCGCGGGCACGCCGAGGGCGATCTCGTTGATCTGGATCGGACTGCCCGCCGCCTTGACGACCAGGCGGACCCGCGTGGCGGTGACGGTCTCCGGCAGGGTGATCACCTGCTGCTCGACGGTGTCGTCGTCGGTCTTCCAGACCGGCTCCGCGCTCGCCCTGCTGACCCACCGGCCGCCGTCGTGGGTCAGCACCTCGACATCGGTGATCGCGCGGGAGGCGGCGTGCGCGGCCGACAGCGTGACCGTGCGGAAGGCACGCGCGACCGGATAGGTCAGCTCGACCACGCCGGGCAGGCGCGGCTTGGGCACGCTCCGCCAGGCCGTCGCCGGGTCGCGGTCGGCCAGCCGCTCCAGGTGGCCCTTCGGCACGAGCGTGCCGCTGACCTGACCGGGGGCGACCTCCCGCTGGAAGGCGCCGAGGTCGGGGGCGCCGTCGGGGATCGGGGTGCCCGCGTAGTCGTGTTCGGCCGGCACGCTCACGCCCGCGTCGAAGGCGGGCGAGCCGTCGAGCGGCCGGTAGCTCGCCGGGTTCTCCCGGCCGGGTGCGGACAGCTTGGGGTCGGCGACGACGGCCGCGTGGTCGTTGCCGGTCGGCGGCTGCGCGGTGCCCCAGTAGAGGTTGTGGTCGTAGATGATGCTGTTCTTGTTGTCGAAGCCGGCCCCGGCGAGGTTGACGAAGACGTTGTTGCGCACGACCACGTCCGCGGCGTTGTTGTACAGGCGCACGGCCCGCTCGAAGCGGTACGTGCCCGCGCCGCTGTAGGGCGGCTTGACCTCGACGGCGCGGTCGGTGATGTAGAGGGTGTTGTTGAGGAAGTGGGTGCCCGTGGTGGAGGTGGAGGCGGCCAGGCCCTCGTAGCCGTCGTTCCTGCTGATGTTGTAGCGGACGACCGTGTCCTTGGTCGGGGCGGCGGGGAAGGAGACAGCGAGGAAGAAGCCGCCGTCGTTGTCGTGGCTGTAGTTGTACTGGACGAGGCTGCGGTTGTTGTCGGCGTCGGCGTCGAAACCGTGGCCGTCGCTGCCCGGGCCGTTGAACCCGGTGTGGGAGACCTCGTTGTGCTGGACCACGATGTCGTCGTTGCCCTGCCACCAGATGCCGACGTTGCCGCCGGTGGTCTTGGTCCTGCCGCGTACGGCGCGTTCCACCCGGTTGCGCTCGATCACGGCGCCGGCGGTGTGCATCGGGGTGATGCCGCCGCCGGTCACGTCGTGCACGTGGTTGTCCCGGATGCGGACGCCGGTGCTGGGCGTCCAGGTGACGACCTCGCTGTCGGGGATGCCGGTCTCCACGGGGTACAGGCTGGTCATGCCGCTACGACGGGACCACGTGGACCACATGATGAGGCCGTAGGAGCCGATCTTGGAGATCTCGTTCCGCTCCACGACCAGGTTGTGGAAGTACGTCGGCGTCGTGTTCCCCCGGATGGAGATGAGCAGCCCGGCCGCCGCGACGCTGTGGCCGCCCTGGCCGTTGACGTCATGGATGTTCAGGTTCCGCAGCGTGACGTTCTCCAGCCGGCCCGCGTCCTTGGCGGACAGGTTGACGCCGCTGCGGTAGAGGGAGGTGTCGGCGCTGTAGTTGGTGACCTCCAGGCCGTCGACGGTGAAGTCGTGCACGTCGCTGATCCGGACGGCGGCGTCCACCTGGCCCTGCCCGTCGATGACCGGCTTGGGGCCCGTGCCGTAGGAGCCGACGAACGCCGGGCGGCCCGGCGCGCCCGCGCCCTGCACGGTGAGCCGGCCCGCCCACCGCTGCCCGGCGCGGAACAGCAGCCGGTCGCCCGGGCCCAGCCGCACCTGACCGGCTCTGTCCAGGCTCCGCCAGGCCGTGTCCGGGCTCTGTCCCGAGGCCGCGTCGTCGCCCGATGCGGCGTCGACGTAGAAGGTCTGCCCGGGGCCGGCCGTCCGCGCCTGGGCGGGTACGGCCGGCGACACCATCATGGCGAGCAGGGCGAGCCCCACCCACCCGAACCGCGTACGCAAATTCTGTTCCTTTCGGGGGGTCATTTGCCGATTCCGGCGGTCATGCCTTCGACGATGCGGCGCCCCAGCCACAGGTAGAGCACGATCATGGGGTAGATCAGGATCACGATCCC
This sequence comes from Streptosporangium sp. NPDC003464, assembly GCF_053588315.1. Lineage (NCBI taxonomy): Bacteria > Bacillati > Actinomycetota > Actinomycetes > Streptosporangiales > Streptosporangiaceae > Streptosporangium > Streptosporangium sp. NPDC003464. Next base: position 85,311 of record NZ_JBSFPS010000001.1, read on the forward strand.
GGCGAACAGGCCGCCCCAGTCGGAGCTGTACTGCATGGAGCTGTAGAGGTTGAGCAGCGCCGCGGGCAGCGTGCGCTCCTCGGGCAGCGGCGAGATCAGCAGCACGAGCAGCGTCTCGTTCCACAGGCCGATGATGTTCAGGACGAGCACGGTCATCACGCCGGGCCTGGCGACCGGCAGCACGATGCGGACGAAGGCGCGCAGCGGGCCCGCGCCGTCGATCTCGGCGGCCTCCTCGATCTCGTGCGGCAGCGAGCGCATGTACCCGGTCAGCACGAACACCGCGAACGGCAGCGACAGGATCACCTGGAAGACCAGCAGCGTGATCCGGTTGTCCCACCAGCCGGTGACCCAGTCCTCCATGAAGGTGTAGAGCGACAGTTTGATCACGACGATGGGGATGACCAGGGTCTGCAGCGGGATGCTCAGGCCCATCGCGAAGTAGCCGGTCAGCGGGCCCGCCACCCGCCGGTTGGAGCGGGCCAGCACGTACGCCGCGGGTGCCGACAGCGCCACGATGAGCAGTGAGCCGAGCAGGGTCAGGACCGTGCTGTTCAGCGCGGCGGCGGAGAACTCGGCCGCCTGCCAGGCGGAGGCGTAGTTGTCCCAGTGCGGGTCGGTGGGCAGCGAGAACGGGTTGAGCCACACCTCGCCGGAGTCCTTGAGCGACTGCATGCCCACCCAAAGGACCAGCGCGAGGTTGAAGGCCACCCACGCCCACAGGGCGATCGCGGTGGCCCGCGGCAGCAGGACGTCGCCGATCAGGCGCCTCATGACAGCTCCACTCGTTCGCGCCTGGTGATGCGCCGGGTCAGGGCGATGAGCACGGCGGTGACGAGCAGCACCACGACGCCCATCGCGGCGGCGTTGCCGAGCTGGGGTATGGCGTTCCCGGCCACCAGGGAGTACTGCTGCACCGCCACCGTCCTGGCCTGCAGCGGCGGGCTGCCCGGCGTACCGCCGGTGGTGAACGCGAGCACGATCTCGAAGATCTTCAGGCTGTTGACCACCCACAGCACGGCCGACACCGCGAAGACGTCCCAGGTCAGCGGCAGCGTGATGTGCCGGAACTGCTCCCATCTGGTGGCCCCGACGATCTGGGCGTCCTCGTAGATGTGGGCGGGGATGGAGTCGACCGCCGACATCATCAGCGCCACGTAGAAGCCGGTGCTCGACCAGACCAGGCCGCCCACGATGCAGCGGAAGACCAGGTCGGGCCCGAGCCAGGGCTGCGGGTCCAGGCCGAGCCAGCCGAGGGCGGTGTTGACCACGCCCTCGGGGTTCAGCAGGAAGCCGATGGCGGCGCCCACCGCGATCATCGAGATGATCATCGGCAGGAACATCACGGACCGGATGAAGGCGCGGCCCTTGATGTGCCGCAGCACCATCATCGACAGGAACGTGAAGCCGAAGACCAGTCCGCCGCCGGCCAGCGCCAGCACGAACGTGTTGACGAACGACGTGCGGAAGGCGTCGTCGTTCAGCAGCGCCAGGTAGTTGTCCAGGCCGCGCCAGGTCATCTCCGAGCCGGGCCCCGCCCAGGCGTTGAGGCTGACCCAGAACCCGAACAGCGAGGGCGCGACGAACAGCGCGGTGTAGGCGACGAGCGCGGGGAGCAGGAAGGGCCAGAAGGCCCGTTCGCGCCCCGGACGCAGAGCCCTGGCCTTGACCGGCGGCGCCACGGGGGGCGCCTGGGTGAGGGTTCCCGCTCCCATCGGCTCAGTTCTTGTTCGCGAGGTAGTCGGCGGTCGACTTCTTGCCCTCGGCGACGAACGCGGCGGCGTCGATCTTGCCGGAGATGAGCTTGTCGTGCAGCGGCAGGAACCGGTCGTTCCACCAGGTCTTGTCGGCGGCGGCGTCGTCGTAGGTGCGGTGCGTGGCCGCGGCCTCGGCGACCGCCTTCTGCACGGCCACCAGGTGCTCGGGCGCGGGCACGTCGGCCCGCGAGGGGATGTTCAGCGCGCTGGTGGAGATCTGCTCGACGTACTTCTTCTGCAGCGCGAAGGCCAGGAACTTCTTGGCGGCCGTCACGTTCGCGCCCTTGGCGTTGACGCCCCAGCCGAGCGTGCCGACCTCGACGGAGTTCTTGCCGCCCGCCGGGAGCTGGAAGGAGGCGATCTTGACGCCCGCGGCCAGCTTGGGCTTGGTCTCGCTGGCCAGCCAGGTGCCGTTGAGGTTGAGGTCGTAGCGGCCCTGCGCCCAGGCGTCCTGGGCGGCGGGAAACTTGGTGGCCATGAAGTCCTTCTGGAAGTAGCCGCCCTCGGCGAGCTGGGCGACCTTCTGGGCCGCCGCGAGGACCTCGGGCCTGTCCCAGGCGGCGGCGTCGGTGGCCAGCGCCTTGAGGGTGCCGGCGCCGCCGGCCCGGACGAGGACGCTGTAGAACCAGTACACGTTGTAGAAGTTGATCGTGCCGTCCTGGCCGATCGGGGTGCGGCCGTCCTTCTTCGCCCGGTCGAGGTAGGCGATGAAGTCCTCCCAGCTCTGCGGCGGGGCGCTGGCCAGGTCGGGGTGCTTGGCGGCGTCGAACCAGACGGCGGTGGAGATCACCGTGTGCGGGACGAACGCCAGGCCCTTGTCGTTGGAGGAGGCCTGCCGCACCGACTCGGGAAGGACGTCCTTGACCGTCTTGCCCTCGCCCGGCACCTCGGCGCCCAGCACGTCGTCCAGCGGGGCGACCAGGTTCTGCGCGGCGTAGGTGGCCAGGTTGTCGGTGGAGGTGTCGAACAGGTCGGGGCCCCGGCCCGAGGCCATCTCGGTGGACAGGTTCTCGTTGCCCTTGCGGCCGACGAACTTCACGTCGACCTTGGTGCCCGACTGCTTGGCGAAGTCGTCGAAGAGCGCCTTGATGATCTTGCCCTGCGGCTCGTCGGCGCCCCACGAGGAGCGGTAGGTCAGCACCTCCTGGACGGTGCCCGGGTCGCTGTTCTTCTTGCCGCACGCGGTCAGGCCCAGGGCGAGGGCTCCGACGGTGAGGACTGCCGTCAACTTACGCATGATGGGGGCCTTTCACGGGAGGGGTGAGGGGGACGACGGCCCCGGTGTGCCTGGCGCGTTCGGCCGCCCAGACCACCCGGTGCGTCGCGAGGCTTTCGTTACCGCTGGTCAGCACCAGCGAGGGGTCGCCGTGGGCGACCGCGGCGACGAACGCGTCGAGCAGCGCCTCGTCGCCGCCGCCGTGACCGGTGGCGGCCGAGGCGTCCGCGCCGGCGTGAGTGTCGATCACCGACACCTTGTCGGTGAGGAAGTCGTGCAGGCGCAAGGTCACGCCGTCGCCCTCGATCGAGCCGTGGGTGCCGAAGACGCGTGTCTTGCGGTGCTCAAGGGCGGCGAAGGCGGTGACCGTGCAGGTGGCGGAGGTGCCGTCGGCGAACTCCATGGTCACGACCTGCGTGTCGACCACGTCGTTGTCGCTGGCGTAGACGCAGCGGCCGTACGGTCCCTCGCGCAGCGCGGTCAGCACTCCGGCCTCGGTGTGGTCGTGCGTGACCGCCGACAGCGGCCAGAACTCCTTGAACGGGTCGCCCAGGCAATCGAGGTAGATGCGCTTGGCCGAGTACGGGCAGGTGGACTCGATCGGGCAGTCGAGGCAGCGGTCGGCCGCGCCGGCGGGCCGCTGCTCGGCGCGGAAGTGCACCAGGTTGCCGAAGGAGGAGATCCGCTCGGGCAGCGCGCCCTTCACGTGGATGATCCAGTCCAGGTCGTGGCAGGCCTTGGCCAGCAGCATCGGGGCGGACTCGGCCTCGTTGCGCCAGTTGCCGCGCACGAAGGAGTGCGCCTGATGCCACCAGCCGACCTGCTCCAGGTGCTGGATGTTCATCACCTGGCCGATGCGACCCTCGTCGATGAGCGCCTTGAGCGTCCTGGTGTAGGGCGTGTAGCGCATGACGTGGCAGACGGCCAGCAGCACGCCGTGCCGCTGCGCGGCCTCGGCGATGGCGGTGGCGTCCGCCTCGGTCGGCGCCATCGGCTTCTCCAGCAGGATGTGGTAGCCGAGTTCGGCGGCGCGTACGGCGGGCTCGACGTGCATGCGGTCCTGGGTGGCCACGATGATCGCGTCGGCCAGCCGGTCGCCGGCCAGCAGGTCGCGCCAGTCCGCGAAGACGTTCCCGGCCGGGATGCCGTGCTCGTCCGCGAGGCTCTGTCGTCGGTGCGGATCCGGTTCGGCCACCGCGACGACGCGGGCCCGGCCGCTCTCCAGGGCGCGGCGGGCGTAGCCGAGCCCGCGCAGTCCCGCCCCGATGACGGCGAGTGTGACCATGAGTGTCCTCTCCGACTTATTAATGGTGCTTGGTTTTATTAGTTCACGCCGGAGACTGTCAAGGACGAAATCCGCGGAGGTCCGCGGCCGTGCCGAGGGTCGCCGAGGGCCCCGGCGGGCGTGGGCCCGCCGGGGTCGTCGGGCGGGGGTCAGCGGGTCGTGATCTCGTTGACGGACAGGTTGCCCCAGGTGCGGTTCGCCGCCTTGACGACCAGGCGCAGCTGGGTGGTGGTGACGGCCGCGGGCAGGGGCACGGCCCGGCGCTCGACGGTCGCCGTGTTGCTCGCCCAGGTGATCGCCGCGTCGGCCGCCTGGGTGGTCCAGGCCGAGCCGTTCCAGGTCTGGACGTCCAGCTTGGTGATGCCCTGGCCCTGGCCGAAGTGGGTGGCCAGCACCACCTCGGAGATCCGGCGGGCGCTGGGGAAGGTCAGCGTGATGCTGCCGGGCAGGGCGACGCCGGTGCTCGGGCTGGCCCACGTCACGTAGTCGGACCCGTCGGCGAGCGCCGCCGGGGTGGTCGACTGCCCGGCGCCGAACGTGGTGGCCGCGGCCGGGGCGGCCTCGTTCGCGCCCGGGCCGGCGGTGCGCTGCAGTCCGCCGAGGTCGGGCATGCCGGAGGGGAGCGCGGTGCCGACCGCGTCCCTGCCGCCGTCGGAGGCGACCTCCAGACCCTGGGCGAGCGCCGGCGAGGCGGCGGTCGGCAGGTAGCCGCCGAGAGCGGTGATCGAGGTGGCCGAGCCGGGCGAGGTCAGCAGCGGATCGCCGGTCAGCGCGGCCTTGTCCTTGGCCGGCACCGGTCCGCCGTGGAACAGGTTGCGGTCGTAGACGACCTTGCCGCTGTCGTTGTAGGGCAGGTTCGCGCCGTTGTGGATGACGTTGTTGCGGAACCTGACGCTGCCGACGGTGGAGTTCCACACCTTGACCAGGCTGAACGACGCCCGGTCCGGGTGGTCGCGGATGAAGGGCGTCAGCGGCACCCAGATGGTGTTGTTGTAGACGTCGATGTTGGTGGCGTTGGTCGACAGCGCGAACACCTGGTTGGCGTCGCCCTGGCTGACGTTGTAGCGGATCGTCGCCTCGGCGGGACCGCTGCCGGTGGAGACCGCGATGAAGAAGCCGCCCTCGTTGTCGTGGCTGAAGTTGTACTGCACCAGGCTGCGGTGGGCGGAGGCGTCGGCGTCGAAGGCGTTGCCGTCGCTGGCCAGGCCCCAGTACTTCGTCCCGGACACCTCGTTGAACTGCACCAGCGTGTCGTCGGTCCCGGCCCACCAGATACCGACGTTGCCGTGGTTCTGCGCGGTCCTGTCCACCCGGTTGTGCTCGATGAGGGCGCCGGCGGCCTGCATGACCGTGATGCCGCCCGCGGAGATGTCGTGCACGTTGTTGCCGCGGACGACGACGCCGGTGCTCGGCGTCCACGGCCGGAAGTCGGCCGCGGGGATGCCCATGAGGTCCTCCCACAGGGAGTTCCAGCCCTCGCGCTGCATCCACTGCGACCAGGTGACGATGCCGTACGAGCGGGAGTCGGCGACCTCGTTGTCCTCGATGCGCAGGCTCTGGTAGTAGGTGGGGACGTCCTTGCCCCGCGCGCTGACGATGATCCCGCCCGCCGACGGGTTGGACGACTGGTTGCCCGAGGTGGCGCCCTGGATGGCGTGCACGAAGTTGCCGCGGATGGTGATGCCCGGCACGGCCCCCGCGTCGGCGGCGCTGACGCCGATGCCGATGCGCGGCGTGGTCCCGGAGCCGGTGTTGGTCACCTCCAGGCCGCTGACCTCGACGTCGTGCTGGTTCTGCAGTTTGACGGTGGCGTCCACCGCGCCCCCGCCCGCGATGAGCGGTCTCGCGCCGGTGCCGTAGGAGGTGAACGTGATCGGGGCGGTGCCCGTGCCCGACCCCTTGGGGGCCAGCTGGCCGTTCCACTGGCCGCCGGCCTTGAAGCCGACGGTGTCTCCCGGCTGGAAGGTCTGGGCGTTGACCTTGCCGAGGGTCTTCCAGGCCGTCGCGGGGCTGCGGCCGTCGGCGCTGTCATCACCGTTCGGATCGACGTAGTAGGCGCTGCTCGCCGCGTGCGCGGCGGGGGCGAGGGCCGGTAAGCCCGCACCGGCCAGGACGACCGCGAGGGCCGTCCCCGCCAGGCGTGAACCACGTGCCATGGTGCTCCTTCTCCTGTGCCTCCAGGCCGGGCGGCCTGAGACCGGTCAGCTGCGGCTCTCTCCCAGGTCGGGGGCCGCGCGGATCTCGACCCGCGGCTGCGCGGGCGCCTCGTCGAGTTCCAGCACGACGAGTTCGTTGGCGCCCCGGCGCAGCAGCGGCCAGGGCAGGTAGAGGGTGACCTGCGGGCCGCGCGACCAGTAGCGGCCGAGGTTGAAGCCGTTGACCCAGACGTAGCCCTTGCCCCAGCCGGGCAGGGCGATGAAGCCGTCCCTGACCTCCTCGACGTGCAGGGTCGCGCGGTGGAACGACGGCCCCGCGGCGCTCGTGTCGCGCCCCCACGGCAGCCCCTCGACCGAGTCGAGCGGGACGGGGTCGATCTCCCAGCCGAAGACGAACTGCCGCTCGTGCCGCACGCCGCCGGTGACGCCCTTGCTCTCGCCCTGGACCGGGCCGTAGTTGACGCGGCCCATCGCCTCGACGATCAGCGTCACGTCCACGCCGCGCTCCGGGATGGCCAGGGGAAGCGAGGTGACGGCGTCGCGCTCCAGGGTCGCCCGGTGGACGCCGTCGATCAGCACGCACGCCCGGTCGTGCAGCCCGGCGACCGTCAGCGGCAGCGCCTCCGGCCGGGGTCCGGGCACGTGGCCCCGGTAGACCGCCAGCCCGTATGCCTGGCCGAGCTCCTCGAACGTGCGCGGAACGGCGCTGCGCACCGTGCCCGTGGACAGCACGTCCAGGCAGTCCAGCAGGCTCAGGCGGGCCTCGCACGCGATCTCCCGCGCGGGCAGCGTGGCGACCGGCTCGCGGGACGGCTCGGGCGGCAGCGCGGTGTGGCGGCCGAGGACCTCGCGGTAGGCCCAGAACTTGGCGGTCGGCTCGCCGTGCTCGGAGATCGGCGCGTCGTAGTCGTAGGAGGTGACCGTCGGCTCGTACCGGCCGTCGGCCTGCTCGCCCCCCGCGTTCGCGCCGGCCATGAAGCCGAAGTTGGTGCCGCCGTGCGCCATGTAGACGTTGACCGACGCGCCCCGGGTGAGCAGCTCGTCCAGCAGCTTGGCGACCTCCTCCGGGTCGCGCACGTGGTGCTCCTCGCCCCAGTGGTCGAACCAGCCGTTCCAGAACTCCATGCAGAACTCGGGGTCGTCGCGGTTCCTGGCGAATTCGGCGAAGTGACCGGCCGGGTCGCTGCCGAAGTTGGCGGTCGCGTAGATCTCCGGCACGGTGCCGCCGGTGACCATGAGGCCCCAGCTCCCGTCGGAGGTGAACAGCGGCACGTCGATCCCTCTGCGGGTCAGGCCGCTCGCCAGGTGACGCAGGTAGACATGGTCGTCGCCGTAGGATCCGTACTCGTTCTCGACCTGCACCATCAGGACGTTGCCGCCCCGGCCGACCTGCCGCGCGGCGATGCGCGGGATCAGCTCGTCGAACCAGCGGTCGACGGGCTCCAGCCAGCGGGGGTCGTGGCAGCGCTGCCGGAACTCCAGCCAGGCCGGGATGCCGCCGTTCTCCCATTCCGCGCAGATGTAGGGGCCGGGGCGGACGATCGCGTACAGCCCGGCCTTCTCGGCGGCGGTGAGGAAGCCTTCCACGTCGGCCAGGCCGGTGAAGGTGAACTCGCCCGGACGGGGCTCGTGCAGGTTCCACGGCACGTACGTCTCGACCGTGTTCAGCCCCATCGCCCGGAGCTTGGCGAGACGGTCGGGCCACTGCTGGGGCAGCGTCCTGAAGTAGTGCATGGCGCCCGACAGCACCTGGAACGGTTCGCCGTCGAGGGTGAGGCCGTGGCGGGTGACTTGGAAGCGGCGGCTCATAGGCATGGAAGCGTTCTTCTCCTGCGCGTCGAGCGCCTGCTCGACTTACTAATGAAGCGAGGCTAAATATGTAGCGGAAAGCGCCTTCCCGTCAAGAGGCCACACGTCCCCCCTCGCGCGCCCCCTTCAGCAGGGCTGGGCTTCGGGCAGCGTGGCGTCCACGTCGTAGAGGCGGGCGTCCACGTGGTCGAGCGCGTGCCGTACCGCGCCGAGCACGACCGCCTGGTCTCCCAGCGTCGAGACGGCCAGCTCCGGCGGCTCCAGGCAGAGCGGGTCGAGATGGCGGCGCAACGGCTCCAGCAGCACATCGCCCGACCGGGAGACGCCGCCGCCGATCACGACCAGGTCGGGGTCCATCGTCAGCACCAGCGCGGCGATGCCCTCGGCCAGGTCATGGGCATACTGCTCGACCGCCCAGCGCGCGGCGGGATCCCCCTGCCTGGCGGCCGCAAAGACCAGCCCGGCCACCTCCTCGGCGGCCGTCCCCGCGGGGAGCCCGGAGAATCCGGCCAGGTGCGAGGGGGCGCGATGCCAGCCGACCAGAGGCAACGCGCCGATCTCCCCGGCCATGCCGCGCCCGCCACCGTACAGTTCGCCGCGGATCAGCAGGCCGGCGCCGGTACGCACGCCCGACAGCACGAAGACCAGGTCCCGCGCGCCCGTCGCGACGCCCATCCACCGCTCGGCCAGAGCCGCGAGGTTGCAGTCGTTCTCGACCAGGACCACGGGGCCGATGTCGTCGCCCAGCTCGGCCACCAGGTCGACACCCGTCCACTCGGGCAGCGCCACGGAGAGCTTGACCACCCCCTCCCGCGTCACCACGCCCGTAGTGCCGACGCAGGCGGCCGTCAGGCGGCCGGCTTCGAGACCGGCGTCCTTCAACGCCCCGCGGGCGGCGCTCCTGACCCCGTCCAGCCTGTCCGCGCGGCTCGCCTGCGACGTCAGCCGGGTGACGGACCGGCCCATGACCTGGCCTTCCAGGTCACAGACGAGCGCCCGCACGGAGTAGGAGCCGACGTCCACGCCGAGCACGTGCCCGGCCTCCGCGCGGAAGCGGAACAGCCTCCTGGGCCTGCCCATCTGGCCGGTCTCCGGCGGCGACTCGGCCAGCCAGCCCGAGGCCAGCAGGTCCTCGGCCAGCCCTTCGACGGTGGGCCTGGACAGCCCGGCCCGCGAGGCCAGCTCGGTCAGGCCGATCGCACCGTGCCCGCGCAGCGCGCGCAGGGCAGTGACCATGTTGATCCGTCTCAGCCTGGAGGTGTCACTGCCGCGTACCCGCATGCCGCTCCCTTGATGACAACGTACTCAGACAAATGAAAACAGCCATCATTAGTAGGCCGCAAGTCGGAACGGGCCGCGCCGACCGCCGCTCCGCCAGGCCCCACCTGGCGAACGCGTGCCGGTGCTGGAGCGCACCCAGGTGATCGCCACCAGGGTACGCGGACCGAGCCCGGCCTTGATCGCGATGACCATGCGGTCGGCCGTGGCCTTCCCCGGGTTGTCGTGGAGCCGGACCTTTCGCACCCGCGCGCCGGTACGGTTCACCTCGGCCTACACCGAGGCCGAGGCGGTGCGCAAGAAGGTGGGGGACCGGCCCACCACCTGCACCGAGCCGTTCAACTTCGTGCGCAAGATGGCGTGCCCGTTCGGCTGGGACTGGGGGTCGACGCTGGTCACGGCGGGCATGTGGCGGCCCGCCTGCCCCGACCGCGACTCCGCCCGCCCGCCGCCCCGCATGGACGTCGAGGTGGTCCCCACCGCCACCGGCTGCCAGGTTATGATCACCGCGCGCACTCTGATCCGCGACCTGCTACCCGCACGCCGACCGGCTGCACCCGGAGGCCGCCGCCGATCAGGGCCTGACCACCTTGCTGCCCGGCGAGCGCCACACCATCGCCGTGCACGGCTGGACGGGCGAACCGGACCAGCTCGGCGGCGCCGTGCGCTGCGCCAACCCCGTCGATCCGCCTGACCTGGAGTCACCGTGCACCTCATCCCCCGCCCGGCCCGCCTGACCACGACACCGGGCACCTGGCAGCTCACCGAGAACACCGGTCTCATCGCCGACCCCGCCGCCGGTGAGGCCGCCGAACTGCTGCGCGAGCTGGTGGGCAGACCCGCGGGCAGCAAGCTGACCCCGGCCGCCGAGCCCGGCCCCGACACCATCCGGCTGCGCGTGGACCCGGCGCTCGCCGACGAGGAGTACCGCTTGTCGGTCTCCACCGAGGGCGTGGTGATCACGGGTGGCCGACGCGGCCTGCCGCTCGCCGTCCAGACGTTGCGACAGCTCCTTCCCGCGGAGATCTTCGCCACCGGCCTGGCCGGGGGAGCGGCGTGGACGGTGCCGTACGTGGAGATCGAGGACGCGCCGCGCTTCGGCTGGCGCGGTGTGATGCTGGACGTGGCCCGCCACTGGTACCCGGTGGCCTTCCTGCACCGGATGGTCGACCTGGCCGCGTTGCACAAGCTCAACGTCGTCCACCTGCACCTGACCGACGACCAGGGCTGGCGGATGAAGATCGACCGCTACCCGCGCCTGACCGAGGTGGGGGCCTGGCGCGCGGAGTCGATGCTCGGCCACTACTCCGAGGGCCGCTACGACGGCGTCCCGCACGGCGGCTTCTACACCAAAAGCGAACTGCGCGACCTCGTGGCCCACGCGCGGACGCGCGGCATCACGATCGTCCCCGAGATCGACATGCCCGGCCACATGCGCGCCGCCATCGCCGCCTACCCCGAACTGGGCGACGACCCGGACCGCGCGCTGCCGGTGGCGACCGCCTGGGGCGTGCACGAGCAGGTGTTGAAGATGTCCGAGGAGACCATCGCGTTCTGCCGGCACGTGCTGGAAGAGGTGCTGGAGGTCTTCCCGAGCGAGTGGATCCACATCGGCGGCGACGAGTGCCCCAAACGCGAGTGGGAGGAGTCCGCGTGGACGCAGGCGCGCCTGCGCGAACTGGGCCTGTCGGACGCCCACGCGCTGCAGAGCTGGTTCATCGGCCGCATGGCCGACTTCCTGGCCGAGCGCGGGCGGCGGCTGATCGGCTGGGACGAGATCCTGCAGGGCGGCCTCGCGCCGGGCGCGACCGTGATGTCCTGGCAGGGCGAGCAGGGCGGCATCGACGCCGCCCGGGCGGGGCACGACGCGGTGATGTGCCCGCACACGCACACCTACTTCGACTTCTACCAGGCGGGACCGGACGGGGAACCGCTGGCCATCGGCGGGCTGACCACCCTGGAACACGTCTACGCCTACCGGCCGGTCCCCGCCGGGCTGGACGCCGAGGCGGCCGGGCACGTCCTCGGCACGCAGGGCCAGCTCTGGAGCGAATACCTGCCCACCCCGGCCCACGTGGAGTACATGGCCTTCCCCCGGCTGTGCGCCCTGGCCGAGGTCGCCTGGGGCACGGCGGGCGAGTACGCCGGGTTCACCGAACGCCTGCTCGCCCACCGCCGCCGCCTGGACCACCTCGGTGTCGCCTACCGCCGCTGACCGCACTACGCGAACAGGCGGATCTCCTTCAGGCGGAAGGGTGCGCGACCGGAGCACGCGCACCCGGAACCTGCGGGCCTCGACCGGAGCCGGCAGCGTGATGACGCGCTTGGCGCCGACGGTGCCGCAGGCGGCGATCCGCTCCGGCGGGAGTTGCGTACGCGCGGGATCAAGGACGGACGCCGGTGCTGTTCGAGGCGATGATCGCGCTGGAGTGCCCCCGAGGGGGCGCGGGGGCACCCTGCCCGCGCTGCGGCAGCAGGCCGCCGATCACCCACTCACCGGCGTCTGAAATCGGCGTCCACCCTGGAAACTCTTATGGCCCCGTAGCTCCTCGTCCCATCCTCATGCATATGTATCACGCATACCTCTGCGCCATCCGACATGGCGATCCACCGATTCTCCTTCCCCCCAGCGAAGGATTGGTTCCGAATGGCCTGCGGCTGGTGACACGTTTCTTAACGGCACCCCAAGCAAGGCGACTCTTAACGGCACCCCAAGCAAGGCGACGCCCCACCGGCGCAGGCGCCCCGGATGCCACGAGGTAGGGAAGTCAGAGGCGTGAGGTCACGGAGTCATGGTGCGGAGCGCGTCGTGGAGCTCGGCCGCGCTCTGGTAGCCGATCGCGGGCTTCTCCTGGAGCGCCTTGTCGATGATGGCGGCCAATGCCGCCGGGACTTCCGGGTTGCGGCGGCGGATCGGGACGGGCGGTGACTGTAGGACGACCTGCCACGGGTCCCTGCCGGCCGGGAAATCCCTCGGGTACCGCGCGGTCAGCGCGTGGTAGAGGCAGGCGGCGAGCGCCCAGACGTCGACCGCCGGCGCGGCGTTGCGGAAGTTGATGACTTGTTGGCGGGGCATGTACCAAGGCTTGCCCGCGGCAGTGCCGGTCCGGGTCAGGCCGCTGAGACCGGCCTGGTCGAAGGCCTTGGCGAGCCCGAAGTCGCCCACCTTCGCCACCGGCGAGCCGTCGGCCGCCTCGCTCAGCAGGATGTTCTGGGGACTGAGATCGCGGTGGACGACGCCCTGCTCGTGTGCGTGCCCGATGCCTTCCAAAGCCTGCAACGCGAGGCGGACGGCCTCCGGGGCCGGAAGCCGCCCACCTCTGCGCTCCAGGAGGTGGTCGAGGCTGCCTCCCGTACAGAACTCCGTGGTGAAGTAGAACGTGCCGTCGGCGGATCCGGCGTCGTACAGCGCGGCGACGTTCGGGTGGCGCAGCGCCCTGGTGAGGTCCACTTCGCGCAGGAAGCGGGCATGTACGTCGGCGCCGGCGGCCACCTTCGGCAACATCACCTTCAGCGCCACCTCTTCGCCGGTGCCCTGGTGGCGGGCGAGGAAGACCGCGCCCATCCCGCCCCGGCCGAGTTCGCGCAGGATCGTGTACCCGGCGATGGAGGAGAGATCGCGGCGACCGGCGTACGCGAGCTTCAGCAACATCGCGGCCACCGCTGCCGGTCTGGCCTGACAGGCGGCGCAGACGTACTCACCGGACCGAGCGCCGACCTCGCTGCCCACCTCCCGGTCGCAGACCTTGCACCGGGGCAGCTCCAGCGTGCGCTGCACGCCACCCGCGGCGGGCTGGACACCGACCCGGAAAACTGTTTCGCCGATCCGGATCTCGTCGCCGTCGGACAGGTCGTGCTCCGGGAACGGCAGCGCCGCGGCTTCCTCAGGGGTCTGGTGTGCCGCGCGCTGGCCGATCTTCTCGCCGTTGACATAGGTCCCGTTGAGGCTGCCGAAGTCGCGGATGCGCGCGTCCGGGGGGTTGATGTCGAGCAGGCAGTGATGCCGGGAGACGGTACGGTGATCGGCGTCGTCCGGCAGTCGCGGCGCGCAGTCGTCGGCGCGGCCGAGCACGCAGGTGGTTCGCTCGTCGAAGATGTACTCGGTGCGGGCGAGCTTGCCCCTGACGAGTTTCAGCGTGATGGTTGCCGGTCGCGTCATCGTCTCCACATCCTGCTCAACACCGTGCCGAGCCGCGCCCGATGTCTGTCGCTCCCGCTGTCGGCCGGGACCGACAGTTCCCAATCGAATTCCCAGCGCTGGACGGTCCCGTCGCTCCCTGCTGACAGAGCGAAGTCGCCATCGGGTGCGAACGCCAGACCCACCGGACGTCCCTGGTGTGTCTCCAGGGCGCGCAGCAGCTGCCCGCTGGGGACATCCCAGACCCGGAGACGATCGTCGTCGTCCGCCGACAGAACGGAGCGCCCGTCCGGGCTGAGCCTGGCATGCATGGGATGGCCGGGGTGCTCGAGGACCTGTACGCACTGCCCCGACGCGATCTCCCACAATCGGATGTTCCCGCGGGCGCAGGCGACCACGGATCGCCCGTCGGCGCTTATGGACGCCGACGTCACCCGCTCGTCGGTCCCCTCCAGAGCTCGCAGCCGTCGCTCCCTGCGGAGATTCCACAGCATGATCTTGTTGCTCCGGCCAACGGTGGCGGCGACCCGTTCGTCGGGGCTGACCCAGATCGAGTGCGCCAGGCCGCATTTCTCGATCGTTCGCAGGAGGCGGCCGTTGGCCAGATCCCAGAACTGCAGCTTCTCGTTGACCGCGGCCAGCGCGCGTCGCCCGCCGTCGTAGAAGCGCGCGGAGGTCGCGCCGTGAGTGCTCGCGAACATGACATGCAGGCACTCACCGGTGCCGGTGTCCCAGAGCTGAAGCTTGCCGTTGTGCCCGGCGGACAGCACCCGCCGGGCGTCGGCGCTCAGGGCGATGTCGTTCGTCGCGGTCGGAGGTCCGTCCATGACGCGCAGGCAGGTTCCGCCGGCGACGTCCCAGATCTGGATCCTCCCGTCGTAGTCCTTGACGGCCGCGATCGTGCCGTCGGCGGACAGCGCGACGTCGTATCCGGGGAAGGTCGTCGTGGGCCACGCCGCCCGCAGGCCGGTGCGGACCGCGTGGCGGCTCAGAGCCCGCCAGGCGTCCAGCACCTGAGGCGAACGCTCGTAGCCGGGGATCACCCGTGCCCGGGTGAGCACGTCGAGCGCGCGGGGATAGCGGGCGGCGGCGATCTCCTGCGCCGCCTCGTTGACCAGAGCCTCGACCTCGTCGCCGAGGCGGCTGAGCTCGGCGTGCCGCCTCGGCTTGCTCGGCTGCGGAGCGGCGGTCCAGCCGAGAGGGAGGTCCCACCGGCGGACGGCGTTGTCCTGGCCTGCGGAGGTCGCCGAGCGGCCGTCCGCGCTGAGCCGGACCGCCCGCACCGCGGATCGGTGGCCACGGAAGGTCCGCAGGCATCGCCCGCCGGCGATGTCCCAGACGCGGACGGTCTTGTCGGACGAGCCGGAGAGCACGAAGCGCGCGTCGGCGCTCAGCGAAAGGGTTTCCACCTCGTGCGGGGTCTTCATGGTCAGCAGGGAACGGCCGGTGCGGAGGTCCCACAGGCTGATCGTGCGGTCCTTGGCGCCGATGGCCGCGAGACGCCCGGCGGGGTCGAGGCAGCTGGCGGTGGCCGTCGAGGTGTCTTCCGCGCGGATCTGCCGGTAACGGCGCGCGCAGGTCCCAGCACCGGACCTCCCCGTTGGACTTGCCGGTGGAGAGCAGGAAATGGCCGTCGGCGGACAGTTCGATCGAACGTACACCGCCGGTGTGCCTTTTGAGGGTCCGAGTGATCTGCCCGCTGTCGACATCCCAGATCTGGATCGGCCCGTCGGCGTTCGAAACGTACACGACGCTCGCGTCGGCGTTCAGCGCGACCGGATGGGTCACGTAGCCGAACTGGGGCGGCTGCTTGAGGGCGAACCCGCGCAAGCATCGGCCGGTGCCGAGATCCCACAGCCGTAAGACGTGGTCCTTGCCGGTAGAGGCGGCGAAGCGCCCGTCCGGGGTGAGGGCGATCGAGCACAGCTCCTTGCGGTACCCGTTCTCGACATGCGCCTCGATCGACCGGAGGCATTCCCCGCCGCGCAGGTCCCACAACTTCAGCATGCCGTCGCGGCCCCCGGTCAGCAGCAGCCGGCCGTCGGGGGTGAGGCTGGTCAGGACATAAGGGCCCATCTTGTACGGACCATCCGGATCAGTGAGCTCGTCGTCCCGATACAACGCCCACGGAATCGCCCTGGCCTCCACGCAGCGCGCGTCGGTGAGCCGCCCGGACCGGATGGTCCGCAGGACCGCCTGGGCTTCGGGTTCCCCGGTGGCCTCGGCTCCTGACTCACCGAGAAGCTCGCCGGCCGAGGTGAGGTCGCCGCGTTCGAGGTGTGCCTGGGCGAGCAGGTGGCGCGCCTGCGAGGAGTCTCCTGCGTCGGTGCGGACCGCCTCGAGCCCGGTGATGAGTTCTTCGTCGGTGATCTCACCGTGGCGCCACCGATGCAGGCCCGTGTTGTAGGTGGCCTCCAGGTGCTGCGGGTCGACGGCCAGCGCCGCCGCGAATGCCTGCCGCGCCTCGTCCGTGCGGTCGAGGTCGAGCAGCGACACGCCTCGGTTGTTGAGCTCATCGGCACGCAGGTCCGCCGCGACCGGAACGGCCCGCGGATACGGGCTACCTGAGACCCGCTGATGGGCCTCGGCCAGGCCGGTGGCGACCTCGGCCATCGAGCGCGGCCGATCGGCCGGATCGAGGCGCAGGCACCGCTCCAGCAGGTCGGCGAGTTCGCCGGGCATGGCAGGCAGTCCGGCTTCCCCCGGCCCGTCGGCGCGGTAGGCCGACAGCGCTTCTCCCGCGACCGGCCCGGCCATCCAGGTGATCCCGCCGGTGAACATCTCCAGCACCGAGACCGCGAAGCTGTAGATGTCGGTGCGCCGGCCCAGCGCCTCGCCCGAGCTCTGCTCCGGCGAGGCGTACGCACGTGTCAGGCCACCGGTGGGGACCAGCACGCTGACGCCGGGCGTGCTCTCGTGTGCGGGCATCGTCATGGCGACCGCACGAGCCCTGGCCAGCCCGAAGTCGGTCACCTTCGCGGTGCCCTCCTCGTCGATCAGGATGTTGGCGGGCTTCATGTCCTGGTGTACCAGGCCACGGCTGTGCGCGTGCTCGAGGCCCCACGCGATCTGGATCGCCAGGTCCGTGATGCGGGTGAGTGCTTCGCGTTCGGTGCCTCCGTACAACCTGCGGTCGTCGATCCAGTCACGCAGGCTGCCGCCAGGCACGTACTCGGCGAATACCCGGGGAATACCGCCGATCGTGCGGACGTAGTGGCAGGCGCACACGTTCGGGTGCAGCCCCAGCGACACCCATACCTCGGCCTCGGTGATGAACCGCTCGCGGTCGGCCGCGCCGCGGAACAGCTCCGGGCGGGGGCATTTCACCGCGAGATCTGTGCCCCACAGCAGGTGCCGGACCCGGTAAACCAGCCCCATCCCGCCGTGCTCGTGCACCCGCGTCACTTCGTACCGGCCGTCGATGACGTCACCGACTTGCCACAGCGACAGGGCCTCTGCGGGCTCGCTCATCAGCAGACCGTATCGTGATCTTCGAAGGGCCGCACTGTCGGGTATGCGCCGCCGGCCGTGCGCGGGCGTCCGATGGGCGGTGCCGAGGGCGTGTCTGCAGGATGAGCGCCTGACCGTCGTCCGGTACGTCGCCGAAAGAATCCCCGCTGGAGGCCGGCCTCGAACTCGGCGACTCACGCCCTCAAGTGTTCCGTACAGCCCCCAGCACCGGAACAGCTATCCGGAACACCTTGACCTGAGCGTCCAGTCTGATCGCCCGGTGTTCCGGCGGGGGATCCCCTTACGGGACAGTTAGTGGCTCGGCTCAGATCCTTGGCCTTTCGATCGCCCCTCACAGCGTGGCCGGTCCACCTGGTGTGCCGGCGATCTGGGTGACGAGGAAGTCGAGTCGCTCCGTTTGGCCGTTCGGGGGGATGCGGCCGCTTTCCGACAGGGCGGCCATGCCGTGCAACGCGCTCCAGGTGACTTCGGCGAACAGTTCGCGTCGCAGGTCGTCCGGGCGGAAGCAGCTCACGAACTCGTCGAAGGCGGCGCGCAGTGGGGGCGGCGTCTCGGCGTGCGCGAACTTCACATCGGTCGGCAGGACGAACATGGCCTGGTAGAGGGCGGGCTGTTCGGTCGCGAACTCCAGGTAGGCGCGGCAGACGGCGTGCAGTGCCTGAGGCGGCTCGGGGGTGGCCAGCCGGGCACGGCGCAGGCGGGCCGCGAGTTCATCGAAGCCTTCGATGGCAACGGCGCGAAGGATGGCCTCCTTCCCGTTGAAGTGGCTGTAGAGCACGGGCTGGCTGTACTCGACGCGCTCAGCCAGCCTTCGCGTTGTCACCGCCTCCCACCCTTCGGCCTCGGCCAGTTCGCGGGCGGCCGTGATGATCAGCTGATGGCGTTGGGCGCGTTCACGTTCGCGGCGTTTGGTGATGGCGGACATGGCAGCATCATAGCAACGCTAGACATCATGTCTATGATAGAAATATCGTCGCTACCATAACTAGCGCCGTTAGTGGAGCGCTGCCGTCGAGGGGGACAACTCATGCTCAGCCCCATCGCCACGGTGCTCGCCGGGGCCGACGACGGCCGTGGCGGCCATGGCGATCGGGGCGGAGGCGAGTCCCATTCCGCCGGTGATGAGCACACCCGGCAGAACGATGCCGGTGAGCAGGCCGCTTTCTGGTGTGATGGTGGCCTGCCAGGCGAAACCCGCAGCCGAGCTCAGCGCGCCTGTGGCCAGCAGCGGACGCAGGCCGACCCGGCCGGCCACGGCGTGGCCTTGGAGGCGACGATGATGGCGAGGGTGTGCGGCAGGAACGCCAGGCCCGCCTGGAGCGCGCTGTAGCGCAGGACCTGCTGCATGTAGAGAGACGGGAGGTACCAGACCGCGAAGCCCGCGGCGCCCAGCAGGAACTGCACGAGGAGCGCGCCGGGCACCGAGCGGGCTCGGAAGATCCGCAGCGGCATCAGCGGCGCCCGTGCGAATCTGGCCTGCACCAGGACGAACGTGGCAAGTGCCAGCACGCCCACGCCCATCGGGATCAGCGCGCGCGCCGAACCCCAGCCGTACGCGGGGGTCTGCAGCATCCCCAACTCCAGCGCAGACAGTCCCACCGTCACCGTGATCGCCCCGGTCAGGTCGAGCCCGCGGGTACCGACGTCGCGGCTCTCGGCGAGCAGGCGCAGCGCGGCGATGATCGCGACCGCCCCGATCGGCGCGTTGATCGGCAGGATCCAGCGCCACGACAGGTAGTCCGTGAGCAGCCCGCCGGCGAGCGATCCCGCCGCCCCGCCGCCCCGCCGACCGCCCCGACCGCGCCCCAGGTGGCGATGGCCCTGGCCCGCGCCGGCCCGGCGGGGATCGTGGTGGTGAGGATCGTCAGCGTGGCCGGGGCGACCACGGCCGCGCCGAAGCCCTGGATCGCCCGTGCGGCGATCAGCAGCTCCGGCGTGCTGGCGAGCCCGCCCGCCAGGCCGGCGATCGGTGGATGGTCCCGCCCCTGGAAGTAGCCCCCGCCCTCAGGGGACGTCACACGACGGCGACGGCGTCGACCTCGACGAGGAACCCGGGGCCCAGGCCGGCCACGACGTGGACCGTGATGGCCGGCGGTGGGTCGGCCCGGTTCCACACCTCCTGGAAGGCGGCCACGCCCTCGTCGAACGTGTGACCGTCGACCACGGCGATGCGCCAGTGCACGATGTTCGCCAGGCTCGCCCCCTCGCTCTCCAAAATGGTCACGAGATTGCGGAATACCTGCCTGGCCTGATCCCCGACTGTGGGACCGACGACCTTGCCGTCGGCGCCGACGCCGTTCTGCCCGCCGATGTAGATCGTCTTCGCCGGCTGTTCGACCACGACGGCCTGGCTGAAGGCCGGGCTGCGATGAAGCCCCTCGGGGTTGATGTGCCGTACGCCCATGTACTTCCTCCTTGGATGCTGAAACCGGTTATAGAGGTTTCGTTGAGACACCAGTTATAGTGGTGTCATGCGAGTGAATGCAACCGGACGGGTGCTGCGCGACCCCAAGGGCGGGTCGTTCCGGTTCGACGCCGGTGCCGTCTGCCTGGACTTCGCCCACACGGGCGGCGAGGGTCGGTACGCGATATTCGAGAGCCTCCACGAGCCTGCCGACCTCGCTGAATGGCTGACCCAGCCGCCACTGGCGGCAGTCATGACGGCTCCCGTGACCGCCCGCGAGCTGACTGCGGCCAAGGCCCTGCGCCAGGCGATCTGGGACGCGGCCCACGCCCGGGCGGCGGGCCGCCCGCTTCCCGCGAGGGCGGTCGCGACCATCAACCGGGCCGCGACCGCGGCGCCGCTGACCCCCGAACTCGCCGCCGACGGCACCACCGCCGGATGGGCGCCGCCGGTGCGGGCCACGCAGGCGCTGTCGACCCTGGCACGGGAGATGATCGAACTGCTGTCCGGGCCGCTCGCCGAACGCATCCGCGAGTGTGCCGGCGACAACTGCCCGCTGGTGTTCGTCGACACCTCCCGCCCCGGCGCCCGCCGCTGGTGCGCGATGGAACGCTGCGGCAACCGCCACAAGCTCCGCGCCCTGCGCGCCCGCCAGGCCGGGCCCGGCGCGCCGGCGGCGGCCCCGCTCGGCGAGTAGCTCGTTGTCGGCGGCCGTCCGGGGGGCGCGGTCTTCACCCGCGCCGCGGTGGCGTCGTCCGGCACGTACGGCTTGGCCGGGCCGGTCACCCGGACCGGGCCGTAAGCGTCAGGGGGTGGCCCGCCGTCCGGCGCAGGCCACCCCCTGGGATCAACCGCCCATGCCACCCCGTATGGAGCAGCGCAGGTCGGACGGTACTTCGTTGGATTCACGGCCATTGCTCAGGCGACCCCCGTTCGACGGCGGAGCGCCGAAACCCGCCTTCTCCGAACGGCGGAACGGGCCCCGTCGTACCGGCCGTTGCCCCTTTCCGGCCTGGTCGGTCCGCCCCGTGACGTGACCGGCCGTTCGGTTGCTGCTCAAGCCCCGACACATGCCCCCTCCTGTAATAGGGGACTAATTCTAGATTATGATCTCTATTATTCGGCTGTGCCGCACCGGGCCACCGGTGCGGCCGGGGCCCATCCCCGCCGGTCAAGGAGGATCATGTCTGAGCCCATCGACCCGCCCGCATTGCGATCCCTGCTCGACGACGCGGACTTCGTGGACGTGCAGAGCGTCGAGGGAGAGGTGACCCTGCGGGAGTTCGTCGCGCACTCCATCGGATGGGAGCCGGGGTGGCTGCGGGCCCTCTATCTCGCACGCAGGGTCTTCGCGCGCCTGCTCCGTCTGGCCCATCGCGATGTCGTGCCAGGCTCGGACCTGGCGCCGGCGGAGATCCCGTTCACGCCGGGACGCAAGATCGGGTTCTTCACCGTCGTCGAAGGGGTGGAGGACCGCTATCTCCTGCTGGAGGCGACCGACTCGCACCTGGCGGCCTACCTGGCGATCCTCGCCGAGACAGCCGGGCCCGGCCGCAGGCGGTTCCGCATGGTCACCGTCGTCAAGCACCTCCACTGGACGGGACCTCTCTACTTCGCCGTCATCCGCCCCTTCCACTACATGGTGGTCCGCGGCATGGGCCGCGCCGGAGCGCGGCGGCCCGGACGGGAGGCGCCGGCGCCGGATTCCGGGCGGCCTGCCGCGGCGGGGCGTCCGTCGCCCGCCGCCCGGGTCCTGTCGGCGGCGGTGTTGCCGGTCGCGCCGCTGTACGGGGCCGCGCTGGCCTACCGCCTCTTCCACCCGCCACGGCGGCGGCACCACCGGCGGCCGCAGGACTTCGGGCTGGCCGCCACGGTGCTGGCGATCCCGCTCGGCGGGGGAGGGCGGCTGCACGCCTGGCTCTGCCCGGGGGCGCCGGACCGGGTGGTGGTGCTCGGACACGGCATCGGTCTGAGCAAATCGGCGAGCCTCGCGCACGCGAAGTTCCTGCACGACGCCGGTTTCACGGTCTGCCTGTTCGACCATCGCAACCACGGGGCCAGCGGGCACGACCGTGCCCGGATGAGGCTCGGCGAGCGGTTCACCGACGACATCACCGCGACGGTGACCCACCTGAGGCGGGCCGAGGGGTACGGCTCGGCCCGCCTCGCCGTCTACGGCTTCTCCTTCTCCACCTTCCCGTCGCTGTACTCCCTGGCCCGTGAGGGGTTCGGCGTGGACGCCGTCGTCTGCGACAGCGGCCCGGGAGACGACCTCCCGCAGCTGTTCGGCAACTTCCTGGAGGCGGGCGGGCTGCCACTGCCGTCCCCGCTGCGCGGTCCGCGGCCCCGGGCGGCGGTGGCCGGCACCCTGGGCTCCCTGGCCACCGCGATGCTCGGCGCCTCCTGGCCGCCACCGGCGGACGGCCCGCTCGCGCACGTCCCGCTGCTGTTCATGTCGGGCGGGCGCGACCGCATCCTGCCCGCCTCGTCGGTGCAGGCGCTGGCGGGCCGTTATCCCCGGGCCGAGACGCACGTGCTGCCGGACGCCGACCACCTGACGGGGCTGAAGACCGACCCCGGGATCTACACCACGACCGTCCTGGACTTCCTCGAAAGAGCCCTGAGATGAGCGGGGCGGACGGCGCGGGAGCGGGGATCGGAGGAGCTCCGTCCCACCCGCTTCGGCAAGCTGGTCACGATCCACGGAGGGAGTGCCGGACGGGCTCCTGGGCGCCGCGCAGCGGGAGCCGGGCCGCCACCCGCCACTCCCCGTCCGCCGCCCCGGCGTCCAGGTGGCCGCCCAGCAGGGTCACCCGCTCCCGCATGCCCGCCACCCCCCGTCCGCCGCTCCGCCCCGACCGCTGCCTGATCTGGTTGCGCACCTCCAGCTCCAGATGGTCGTCACATACGGCCGCCGCCAGCCGGACCGTCCCGCAGCCGTGCCGGATCGCGTTGGTCAGCGCCTCCTGGACGATCCGGTAGGCCTCCCGCGACACCAGCGCGGGCAGCGCGGACAGGTCGCCGGTGACCTCGGCGACGGCGCCGGTCGAGCGGACCAGCTCGGGCAGGTCGGTCAGGGTCCTGGCCGGGGCGCGCCCGCCGCTCTCCTCCTCGCGCAGCACCCCGAGCACGTGGTCCAGGTCCTCCAGGGCCGACCGCGCCGACTCCTCGATCACCGCCAGCGCGGCGCGCGCCGCCTCCGGGTCGCGGTCGAGCACCCGCCCGGCCGCGCCCGCCTGGATGGTCACCAGGCTGAGCGCGTGCCCGACGGAGTCGTGCAGCTCGCGGGCGAGCCGGTTGCGGGTGGCCAGCCGCCGGGTCCGCTCCTCCAGCGCCGCCAGCCGGTCGGCCGGGGTGGGGCCGAGCAGCACCGGGGCGAGCCGCGCCAGCAGCGCCCCCGCGCCCGCCACCGCGTGGACCAGCAGCACCGACGTCGCCACCGCCGCCGCCGGTCCCCACGCGCTGCTCCACCCGGCCTCCAGCGCGGTGCCGAAGAACCCGAGCCGGTCGCCCAGCAGGGGCAGCAGGCACAGCCAGACCACGAACGGCACCAGCGCGAGAGTCGCCCCCGCCAGCACCGCGCCGATCCCCAGGTGGAGGGTGAACCAGGCCGCGGTACGGCGCCGCTCGGCCCAGGTGCGCGCCCGCCGGTCCGGGCCGGAGTCGATCCGGGCGTCCAGCAGGCCCCGCGCCGCGGTCAGCTCCAGCGCCCGTACCGGCAGGAACAGCCCGGTCAGCGCGATCAGGGGGAGCACGCCGGCGAAGACGACCGGCTGGGCCGACACCAGCGTGTAGCTCTGCGCCTCCGGCAGGCCCAGCAGCCCCGAGACCACCGTGCCGACCATCACGTACGGCATGGCCAGCGCGCCGCCCAGGATCAGGAACGTCCACCTCAGGTAGGTGGACGGGCTGGTCAGCGGGGTCAGGATGCGTCTCACGCCCCGATCCTCCCAGCCCGCCAGGGCGCTCGCCTCCCGCCGGGGAGGGACCGTCTCCCCGCTGCGGGGGAGGCGTCGGTACGCTCTGCCCGGCGGACACGTAATTCGGGGGCTTGGCATGGATATGGTGCAGATCATCCTGTTGCTTGTGGCGGCGGCCGGAGCGGGATGGATCGACGCCGTGGTCGGCGGGGGAGGGCTGCTGCAGCTCCCCGTCCTCCTCATGGCAGGGCTCTCGCCGGTGCAGGCGCTGGCCACCAACAAGTTCGCCGCCATCTTCGGCACGGCCTCGGCGGCGGTGACCTATGCCAGGACCACCAAGCTCGACACCGGGGTGGTGGTCCCCGCCGGGCTGGGCGCGGTGGTGGCCGCCGGGCTGGGCGCGGCGTCGGCGGCGGCGATCTCCAAGGACGCGCTCATCCCGCTGGTCATGGTCACGCTGGTGGGCGTGGCGCTGTTCGTCACCTTCCGCCCGGCGTTCGGCACCCACCCCCAGCCTCATCTGCGCACCCGCGAGAGGATCCTGGCCGCGATCGCCGTCACCGGTGCCGGGATCGCCTTCTACGACGGCATCCTGGGCCCGGGCACCGGCACCTTCCTGATCATCGCCTTCACGACCGTCCTCGGCATGGACTTCGTGAGCGCCTCGGCCCATTCCAAGATCATCAATTCCTGCACGAACCTGGGCGCCCTGCTGGTCTTCGCCTACCAGGGGCATGTGCTGTGGCTGCTCGGCCTGGCCATGGCCGTCTGCAACATCGCCGGGGCCCAGGTCGGCGCCCGGATGGCGCTGCGCCGGGGGGCCGGGTTCGTGCGCGCCGTCCTGCTGTGCGTGGTGATCGCGATGGTGGCCAAGCTCGGCTACGACCGGTTCGTCGCCTGACCACGCACCGCTGAGCTGATCTACTTTGTAAGGGGACCGGGCCGGAGCGCGGACGCCGCCAGCGCCACGAAGGCCGCCAGCAGCACGGGGACGGCCAGGGCGCGTGGCAGGCCCACCAGCTCGGCCAGGCCGCCGATCAGCACCGGGCCGCTGAGGAAGCCCACGTAGGACAGGCTCGCCACCCGGGCCAGCGCCTGCCCGGCACGGGCCGGATCGCGGCGCCCGGCGGCGGAGAAGACCTGCGGGACGATGCACGACAGGCCCGCGCCGAAGCAGCCGAACCCGATCACCGCGGCCACCGGATGGTTGATCAGCAGGGCGGCGCCGAACCCCGAGGCGGCCAGCAGGCCGCAGCCGCGCACCAGCGTCACCGGGCCCAGCAGCATGGTCAGCCGGTCTCCGGCGAGGCGGCCGGCGGTCATCATGACGGAGAAGGCGGCGTAGGCCGCCGCGGCGAACCCGGCCGAGCTGCCGAGGTTGTCGCGCAGGTAGACCGAGCTCCAGTCCGCCGCCGCCCCCTCTCCGATCATGCAGCAGATCCCGAGCACGCCCAGGAACAGCAGGCCGCGGCCCCGGCCGGCCGGCGCGCCGCCGGCGACGGTCTCCGCGGCGGGCTCCCCGGGTGGCGTGAGAGCCCACCGGGAGGCCCACAGCGCCAGGGCGGCGATGACGGCGAGCTGCTCCAGCCGGGTGCCGTAGCTGGCGTTCTCGCCCGGCTTGTAGGTGCGGTCGCGGAGGTGGCCGGACGTTCCGGCCATGAGCTGCAGGCC